>NZ_DATHXO010000285.1:0-5369 GCF_035459645.1 Schnuerera sp. | reverse complement strand
AAGATGATAGCACCTTTTGTACCTTTTGTTGCAGAAGAACTATATAGAAACCTAACAGATAATGAATCAGTACATCTAGATTACTATCCTAATTGTCAAGAAGAACTGATAGATTTGGATTTAGAAGAAAAAATGGATTTAGTAAGAGATTTAGTAGGATTAGGAAGAGCTTCTAGAGAAACAGTTAGAATTAAGGTACGCCAACCGATAAAGGAAGTATTGATAGATGGAAAATATGAAGATAAAATCAAAGATTTAGTTCCTCTTATTAAGGAAGAATTAAATGTTAAAGAGGTAGTATTTGAAAAAGATTTAAGCCAATTTATGAATTATTCGCTAAAACCCAATTTTAAAGTAGTTGGACCTATTTTAGGTTCTAAGGTTAAAGTTTTTGGTAAAGCTTTAAATGAGTTAGAACCTCATGAAGCAGTGAAGAAATTAGAATCTGGGGAAAAGCTGATTTTAGATTTAGACGGAGAAGAAGTAGAAATAGAGAAGGATTATGTAATGGTTACTATATCTTCAAAGGAAGGTTTCGATGTTGCTATGGAGAACAATCTGTTTGTAATCATTGATACTACCCTTACAAAGGATTTAATCAATGAAGGATATGCAAGAGAGTTTATCTCTAAGGTACAACAGATGAGGAAAAATAATGGCTATGAGGTCTTAGATAATATCAATATTTATTATGATGGTAATGATGATATAAAAGAAGCAGTAGAGTTATTTGAAGATTATATTAAGGAAGAAACCTTAGCACTATCAATTAAAAGAGTATCTGATGATTCTTTTGAAAAACAGGATTTAAATGGTCATATGACAGGAATAAAATTAGAAAAAATTAATTAATAGTAGAGCCTTTTCAGAGCCTTTTCAAAGGCTCTCTTTTTTTATAAAACATTTCTTATCATTTAGATATTCTAATGATATAATAAGTATAATAATGACAAAGGGACGTTTTAATGGTTATTTAAAAAGATAAGTGGATAAGGGTTTTCATTAAAATGGTATTTCTGATATTTAAAAAATACTATGATAAATGGCAGTTTCATGATATAATCTAAAAGGATAGTTATAATGATTTCTAGATTTGAAAGGTTTTAAAAATTTAAAATCTTTGAATATAAATAACAAAAAATGCTGGTTAAGGGGGAAAGGTATTCATGAAAGTATATCAAACTGATGAAATTAGAAACCTAAGCTTAATAGGACATAGCGGCAGTGGAAAGACAACTTTAACGGAAGCAATATTATTTTTTACAGGTGTTACTAAAAGGCAAGGTAAAGTAGAGGATGGAAATACCATATCAGATTTTGATAAAGAAGAGATATCAAGAAAGGTTTCGATTGGAACAGCAGTAGTTCCAGTAGAGTGGAATGATATTAAATATAATTTTTTAGACACTCCTGGCTATTTTGATTTTGTGGGGGAAATGTATGGTGCTTTAAAAGCTAGTGAAGGTGCTGTATTACTAGTAGATGCTTCTTCTGGTATAGAAGTTGGAACAGAAAAATCATGGAAATATACAGAGAAGCATAATATTCCAAGAATTATATTTTTGAATAAAATGGATAAAGAAAACGTTAATTTTGAAAAAGTTTTAAACAATATTCAAGCCCAGTTTGGAGATAAGGTAGTACCTTTTACTTTACCAATTGGAGAAGCAGAAAGTTTTAAAGGATTGGTAAATGTAATTGATGAATCAGCTTATGAATATGAAGGAAAAGAGGCTAAGCAAGCTGATATACCAACAGAAATACAAGGAGAAATCGAAAATATTAAAGAATTATTAATGGAGAAAGTTGCTGAAACTGATGAAGAATTGATGGAAAAATATTTTGAAGGTGAAGAGTTTACTATTGAAGAAATAAGAAAAGGACTAAAGCTTGCAATTGCTAATGGAGATTTAGTACCATTGATTGTTGGTTCGGCAGAAAAATCTATAGGAACTGATATATTACTTAACTTAGCTAAAAACTATATACCAAATCCAGCAGAAGTTGGTACAAATATAGGATATAAAGATGAAGATAAAATTGAAAGAAAGGTAGATATAGAAGAGCCATTTTCAGCAATTGTTTTTAAGACAATTGTAGATCCATTTGTAGGAAAACTATCTTTATTTAAGGTATTGTCTGGAAAGATGACAAAAGATCATGATATATATAATGTGAGCAAAGATAAAACTGAAAAATTAGGTGGATTATTTGTACTTAGAGGAAAAAATCAAATAGAAGTATCTGAAATAGTAGCCGGAGATATTGGTGCTACATCTAAATTGCAATCAACTCAAACTGGAGATAGCATTTGTGATAAATCCAATCCTACTCTATATGATGGAATAGAATATCCTCAGCCAACATTATTTTTAGCAGTAGAACCTAAGGCTAAAGGGGATGAGGAAAAAATAGGGACATCTTTACACAGACTAACAGAAGAAGATCCAACTTTTGTAGTAGAAAGAAATTCAGAAACAAAACAATTGTTAATTGGCGGTCAAGGAAATATGCAATTAACAGTTATTATAGATAAACTTAAAAATACTTTTGGAGTAGAAGTTAATTTAATCAATCCAAAAGTGGCTTATAGAGAAACCATAAAAGGAACTTCTAGTGTACAGGGGAAACATAAGAAACAATCTGGTGGAGCTGGACAATACGGTGATGTCCATATAAGATTTGAACCAGCAGACGAAGATTTTATTTTTGAAGAAGAGGTATTTGGTGGAGCAGTTCCAAGAAACTATTTCCCTGCTGTTGAGAAGGGATTAAGAGAATCTTTAGAAGAAGGAGTCCTTGCAGGATATCCGGTAGTAAATTTAAAGGCTACATTGTTTGATGGTTCTTACCATCCAGTGGATTCCAATGAAATGGCATTTAAAATTGCTGCTTCTCTTGCTTTTAAAAAGGGTATAGAAGAAGCTAGTCCAATACTGTTAGAGCCTATTATGAAAGTAGAAGTATTAATTCCTGAAGATTATATGGGGGATGTAATGGGTGATATGAATAAGCGTAGAGGTAGAATCTTAGGCATGGAGCCTCAAACAGACGGGTCCCAATTAGTTATAGCAGAAGCACCACAAGCTGAACTATTTGAATATGCTATAGATTTAAGAAGTATGACTCAAGCAAGAGGAAGCTTTACTATGGAATTTATAAGATACGAAGAAGTACCATCTAATATTGCTGAAAAAATAATAGAAGAAGCAAAAGCAGAAAAAGAATAAAAACATTAACTCTGGGTATAACAAGTATAGATACGGAAGTTTATCTATACTTGTTATTTATTTTTTAGATAGGTATTGAAAATATTTTAAAAAAATATATAATATATAGTAAAGGACAAAGAAAGTCAAAGTCAAGGGAGTGGTATTATGCCAAGAATAAGCAATATCATTGAAAGATTTATCAAAGAGATGCTAGAAGAAACGGAAAATGGGATAATAGAAATAGGTAGAAATGAATTAGCTGAACAATTTGGTTGTGCTCCCTCCCAAATAAATTATGTACTTACCACTAGGTTTACTCCTTATAAGGGTTATTATATTGAGAGTAGGAGAGGTGGAGGCGGTTATATAAAGATAATGAAGGTAGGAATTGAAGAAGATCAAGGGATGGGAGATTTAATTATAAATGTAATAGGCGATACTATAACTAAAAATAAAGCATATCATTTAATCGAAGGGTTAATGGAAGAAAATATTATTTCAAAGAGAGAAGAAAGATTAATGAAGGCAGCTGTAGGAGATACAGCTTTAGCCAGTGTGACTATGGGAAGAAATAATTTGCGAGCAGATATACTTAAAAATATGCTTTTAATTCTCATTAGGTAGTTGGGAGGTTGTAAATAATGCTTTGTCAAGTATGTAAAAAAAAGGAAGCTACAGTACATTATACAAAAATAATAAATGGTCAAATAGAAGAATTGCATATGTGTGATGAATGTGCAGCAAATAATAATGAATTTGAGTTTGATACTACTTTTTCATTTCATAAATTATTGACTGGATTAATCGATAGTATTCAAGGAGAAACAATTAAGAAGGAAGCAGAAGAAATTACTTGTCCATTTTGTGGGTTAACTTATGCTGAGTTTAGACAGACAGGGAAATTTGGATGTTCTCAATGCTATAATACCTTTAAATCAAGTTTAAATCCTTTGTTCAGGGGAATACATGGTTATAACAAACATATAGGGAAAGTTCCAAAGAGAGCAAACAAAACACTTGCCCAAAAAAGAGAAATTGATAAACTTAGGAATAAAATGAATGAGCTTGTAGCCAATGAGGCTTTTGAGGAAGCAGCTATATTGAGGGATAAAATAAAAAAATTAGAAAATGAATTAGATGGTCAAAGAGGTGAATAGGGAATGGTCAAATGGGTTGAAGGAACTAGCTCCGAAGAAGACGTAGTTGTTAGTACAAGGATAAGGTTAGCTAGAAATTTAAAAAATTATCGATTTCCACAAAAAATGAATATAGAAGAGTCGGAAAAACTTACTCAAGAGATTTTAAATGCAATGAAAGACCTTTTTTCAAATATAAATTATAAATTTATTAGAATAAATAATTTAACTCCCTTAGAAAGGGTAATATTTATAGAAGAACATCTAATTAGTCCAGGTTTAATACAAAAGCCAGATTATGGTAGTTTTTTATTAAGGGAGGATGAAAAGACGACTATAATGATAAATGAGGAAGACCATTTGCGGATACAAACTTTACTTCCTGGTTTGAATTTTGAAAAAGGCTGGGACATTAGTAGCGAAATTGATGATTTTCTAGAAGGTTCTTTAGACTTTGCTTTTCATGAAGAATTTGGTTATTTGACAGCTTGTCCTACTAATGTTGGAACAGGTCTTAGGGCTTCTGTCATGGTCCATTTACCATCTTTATCAATTACAGGGCATGTCAATAATCTGATAAATGGATTGAATAAAATTGGAGTGACTGTAAGAGGACTTTATGGAGAAGGAACAGAAGCATTAGGTAATTTATATCAAATATCTAACCAGATTACTTTAGGAGAAGGAGAAGAACAAATAATAAATAAATTAAAAAATGTTATACACCAGATTTTAGACAAGGAGAGAAATGTTAGAAATAATTTACTTAATAAAAGAAAAAATGAAATGGAAGATAAAATTTTTAGATCTTTGGGGATACTAAAGTATTCTAGAAATATTACATCTAAAGAAGCAATGAAGCTTTTATCAAATGTAAGGTTAGGTATAGAAATGGGCATAATTAATGATATAGAGTTTAAGGAAATTACAAAATTAATGATAGAAGTTCAGCCTGCATCTATTCAAAAATATGCAAGCAAAGAATTAACTCAGGAAGAGAGAGATATGTTTAGATCTAATT
>NZ_DATHXO010000284.1:0-3671 GCF_035459645.1 Schnuerera sp. | reverse complement strand
AATTTTATACTCTATATTACCCATTATAAGAATGATTAAATAAAAAGAAAATATAATATGAAACTAGGAGGTTAAAAGATGGAATTAAATACAAAGGAAGTATTAAAGAAAAAAATTTTGGATGCTCAAGAAATGGTCCGGGACTATGAAATGTATGCTAAAAATGTTGAAGATGTAGAGGTGTCAGATTTATTTAGGAATTTTGCCGAAGAATCTGGATTTCAAGCAAGAAAATTACAAGACATGTTAAAAAAGCTGGATAAAAAATAAGAACAGTTAAATATTTCCCCACTATTATTAAACTTAGCTGGTAAGTTGATTAATATCAAATTTTTAGGGTAATTAATATTCAAAATGGATATGTAAAGGGGAGATTAAAATGAAATTGATTGATTTGTTAAATGAAAAGAAAAAAAAAGCGGAAAGACAAGAAAAGGTGGATACTGCTAAAAAGATAGCTATAGGAACTGCCATCGGCGCTATTACTGGAATACTTTTTGCTCCAAAATCTGGAAAGGAAACCAGAGAAGATATTGCTAAAAAGACAAAAGAGACTACAGAAACGGTAAAAAAATCTGTTAAGGATTCCGTTGAATCCATTAAAGAAGTTGAAGGAAAAGTAAGGGATGATATTAAAGATAAAGTTAGAGAGTTTAAGGAAAGAGATATGATAGAGGTAGAAATAGAAGAAGGTAAGATTGAAGAAGAAGACCCTGAAAAGAATCAGGAAATGTAGTAGGTGATAAATATGACGGCTACTATAACAATTGAGGAACTATTAAAATTTATACTATTCCTATTAGGAATAGGGGTCTTAGGCTATTTATTGGTATTTTTAAAAAATGCAAACAAATTAATTTCTCAAGCTAAAAGTTTAGCAGAAAAAAATGAAAAGGAAATTGATACTGTTTTGAAGCAATTACCAGAAATATCTTTTAATATAAATTCTATATCTGAAGAGACAAAAACTTTAATTGAAGAAGTATCTCCAGAATTAACGGGGTTGGTTTCTAATGCAAATGCTATTACTGAAAAAATAGATAGTACTGGCGAGGTAGTTTTTGATACTATTGATATTGTAAGTGACAGTATCACTGGAACTGCCTCCACATTACAAAATAATATAAAAAACATAAATGATTACATAACTTTAATTATGGAGATAATAGAAATAATTAGAAATGCATTTAAAAGTCGATAATTTATTGATTTGAGAACCCAGTAGGGTTCTCTTTTAATAATTTTTAGTAATAAAAAAAGATTATAATTATCTTTTATTAATAATGTTGCTAAAGGGTTTACTATTGGTATACTATATATAGGTAGTTAATTTAATATATTAAATTATGCAAATAGGAAAGGTTGATATAGATGGAGAAGGTCAAAGTTATATGCAATCCTTCATCAGGGCGACAGGTTGTTCAGAGAAGAGTCGATCATTTAATTAATCTTTTAATAAATGATGGTTATGTTGTTGGGAAATTTAATACAATGGAAAAAGACGATGCTATGCGTGAAACTATGAAAACTTGTAATGAAGATTGGGATTTTATCGTTGTATGTGGTGGGGATGGTACAGTAAATGAAGTAGCAAAAGGTATTGCACAGAGTCAAAGAAAAATACCTGTAGCCATTTTATCAGCTGGTACAGTAAATGATTTTGCTAATCATATGAAACTACCTAAGAATATAGATGATTTTTTTGAAATGATTAAAAATGAAAAGATTAAAAAAGTAGACTTAGGGAAAGTGAATGATGAATACTTTATAAATGTAGCAGCAGGAGGACTTCTGACAAACGTAGGTTATCAAGTTCCTGCTGAAACAAAAGCTATTTTTGGAAGGATGGCCTATTACATAGAAGGGCTTAAGGAAATACCAAAACAAAAATTTGAACCTATTAGAGTAAAGTTTGAAAGTGAAGAATATACAAGAGAAGAAGATATACTGTTATTTTTAATTTCAAATAGTGCTTCAATAGGTGGATTTAAAAGATTAGCACCGGATGCGAATGTGTCTGACGGATATTTAGATATTGTAATTATTAAGAAATCAGAAGTACAAGATTTGGCACAGATATTTATCAATATATTTAGAGGGGAACATGTATACCATCCAAATGTATCTTATTTTAAATCAAAGAAAATTAAGGTAGATACTACTGAAGATATTGTTATAGATATTGATGGAGAATATGGAGGGAAATTACCAGCAGTTTTTGAAGCGGAGCCAGATGGTTTCAATATCTTTGTACCTTAATAGTAAAAGTTTAAAGATTAAAGAAATGGAGGTGCTATTTTGAAAGAAGACATTATTTGTGAAAATGTTGTTAGTATTGAAAAACATTTGAGAAAAATCGACTATATTATACGACTAAAAGGTAGAGAAATATTAAAGGATTTTAATATTACAATTCCTCAATTCAGTGCTTTACAAATTCTTATTTATAATGGAGAATTAACTATAGGTGAATTAAGTCAGAAGATGGCATTAGCATGTAGTACAATAACTGATTTAATAGATAGAATGGAAAAAAACAAATTAGTAATTAGAAAAAAAGACGAAAAGGACAAAAGAGTAGTGAGAATAGAAGTATTGCCAAAGGGACACGATATTGTGAAAAAAGTTTTAGATAAACGTGTAAAATTTTTAGATTCTAAGATGGTAGGTTTAAAAGAAGAAGAAAAAACTTCTTTAAGTAAAGGTTTGGAGTCTTTGTATAAGGCAATGAAAGACAATTGAAAAATTATCCGTTCTAAAATGGAATAAAGGGGAAATAAAGATGAAGTTGATAGATAATAGATATAAGGTTAATAAGGTATTAGAAGACAATATTTACAATAGTGTTTATGAAGTAGTAGATTTTTGGAATGACGACATAAAGCTTTTTATGAAATTATACAATATAGAGAAACAGAACAGGGTTATCGACTACTTTATTAACAATTTTATCAACTTAACTAGAATTAAACATAAATATTTGCTTTCCAGTGAACAATTTTCTATCATAAAAACTATAGATAGGAAGAAAGTGAATATTACCCAGTATTATTCTACCACAGAGTATACAAACAGTCCTAGCCTTGATAAGGTATATGAAAATTTGAACTTAGAACAAAAGTTAAAAATAATATTACAAGCATGTACAGTTTTGGATTTTTTAAACTATAGAGGGATAGTATATAAACATTTAAGTCCTTCAAATATATTTTTATTGAAAGATGGAAGTATAAAGATATTGGATTTAGCTAATATATATGAAGATGTTATCAATGCTAGTTATGCAGATATAACTAGATATTTTATTGCACCTGAAGTCCTATTAAAACAAGAGGATATGATAAATAAAAATGCAGATAAATTTTCTTTAGGGATGCTTATTGCATATTTGTTTACCGAAGATTTTTATTCTGGGAATATAATATTCAAACACAAGGATACCCTTGATATGGATAATAGGCAACTAGATTTTTTGAATGACCTTATAAAAGACTTAACTAAGAAGAACCCAATTACTAGAGAAGTCTCATTAAGAGAAGTAATTGATAATATAAAGGAAATATTTAATATGGATTATGAATACGATTTGGTTAAGGAAAGGGGTATTCTTAATTTTAAAACTCAGATAATTGGTAGAGAAAAAGAGGTTAACAAAATCTTAACAATAGATA
>NZ_DATHXO010000283.1:0-6057 GCF_035459645.1 Schnuerera sp. | reverse complement strand
TATAGGTTCTATTATCATATCCTCCCATAGATGAATTTGATAAATTCCCAATAATTTCTTTAAATCTCTAATCAAAAAAAGGAAATTCTTTATTTCAAACAATTCTACTTCTGAAAGAATTCCTCCTTCTCTGGCTCTGTTTATGGTAGTTCTTAAATCCTTAATTCCATGAAAAATATTATCTATATCTCTCATAAATTTTTTATCTTTAACATAGTTAATATAGCTTTCTACCTTATTCAATTCTTCTATTAATTTATCCTCTTCACCTTTTAATAAAGGTTTCATCTTATCCTTATAGATTTTACCATAGGGAGTTTTAATGTTTATTTTATTTATAATATATTGAAACTCTAAAGATTCTTTTGTAAATTCATCCATAAACTCCATTCTATTCACCCCCTAGTACTAAATCTACTACCGGAATATCATTTATATAATTTTTCATCTTGTCTAGTAGTTCTTTGGCTTCAAAATAATATCCTTGAGGAGCATGAGGATTTAATGTTATGGCTGCTAGATTAATAGGATTTACTACTTTTATTTTAACACCGTATCTCATAAATTTTAGCCAATCCTTTGGTGGTATAAATATTTTGGTTCCATCTGCTACTACTATATCTATATTTTTATATCTATTTGTGGTACTTATTATATCCTCTATAGTCTTTTTAACTAAGGAGCCTGGAATTAATATGTATTTAGAATTCTCCTCTATATTTTCTGCTATAATATGCCCACTATTTAACGCTGTTTTTACCTCTATAGTGTGGATATTTAGTTCCTTATCTATTATGGCTATTTGATCTTTATCTAGAAGTTTTTTTAATATTTTCTTTTCATTAGAATTCTCTATTTGTGGAAGATTGAAAAGGTTTACTATATGGATAGTCTCTTCTATAACTTTGTTAATATCCCTACTTAAAACAGCACCAGTGGATAATATAGTAGCATCGGTTATAGAAGGGGCGGCAGATGACCTTCTATCTATAGCTCCATCAATAACAACCATTTCCGCCCCTAATTTTAACATTAAATTTGCCACATTTTTTATCTCCGCTGTAGTTTGTGGCCCAGATATTTGAATGTATCCGCTATCTTTTACTCTTCCAATAAGTATTTCTCCTAAAGGGGTCCTATATCCTGTTATATTCATTATCTCCACTGTAGCATCGCCTAATGATAATAATTTTGTAGTAGTAGCAATTATAGTTCCTTCTTCTGCATATATTTTAGGCTTTTCCGTTTCTGTAACCAAATCCAAAGATTCTCCGTCTCTTCCAGTAGAAACAATGCCAAGCTTTATATCCTTATCTATGGCTTCGTGGATCAAATGGTTTAATGCTACAGTTTTACCACTATTTTTAGCCATGCCTACTATGGATATTATTTTATATTTATTGTATATATGGTTTAGTAACATTAAATTCCCCCTTGCTTCAATGGACATTTTACAATTATTTATGTCTAGCTTTTGGGTCTAAGATCCTTCGCTACGCTCAGGATGACAACTGTGCTGTCACCCTGGAGCTAATACTACACTAGGTACTAATGTCACCCCTGAGCCTAATCTAACTCTGAGCCTAATGTAACTCTGAACCTACCTAAATGTCACCCCTGAACCTAATGTAACTCTGAGCCTACCTAAATGTCACCCTGAGCCTAACAGTATAATCTTACTCTCGAAGGGTCTCTTTATCATCTATAAATCAATTAGCTGTAACAGTTCTTTGTTTTCTTTCTAAATTATTTGGTGCCATGGATTTTACTTCTGGGTCTTGGAGTAGTTCTGCTACACCAGTGGTATGACCTTCTCTTTCCCCCTTGCATACTGGACAATTACAAGGTTCTTCAACTATTTGAGGTTCTGTATAGGTTGTGATAACCCCTTCATAGTTTCTAAGAACTATCTTAGTTGGGGATTGACTTATAACGTATTGAGGCATAACTGGAGTTTTTCCTCCTCCTCCTGGTGCATCTACTACGAAAGTTGGAACTGCAAAACCTGAAGTATGACCTCTTAATGCTTCGATTATCTCTATTCCCTTAGATACTTTTGTTCTAAAATGTTCAATTCCCATGGATAAATCACATTGATATATATAGTAAGGTCTAATTCTCATCATTACCAATTTATGAACTAATTGTTTCATTATATGAGGACAGTCATTAACGCCTCTTAATAATACGGATTGGTTGCCTAATGGAATCCCTGCATCTGCCATTTTATTGGCTGCTTTAATTGATGTTTCTGTAATTTCCTTTGGATGATTAAAATGTGTATTTAGCCATATTGGGTGGTATTTTTTAAGCATATTTACTAAATTATCAGTAATTCTCATAGGCATAACTACAGGAGTTCTTGTTCCTATTCGAATTATTTCTACATGAGGAATTGCTCTTAATTCTTTTATAATATACTCCAATCTTTCATCAGATACCAGCAGTGCATCTCCACCAGATAGTAAAACATCTCTAACTTGAGGCGTATTTCTAATATATTCTATACCTTGATCTATTCTATCCTTAGGTGCTCCTGAATCCTTCTGTCCTGCAAATCTTCTTCTAGTGCAATGTCTACAATACATAGAGCATTGATCTGTTATTAAAAACAACACTCTATCAGGATATCTATGGGTAAGACCTGGTACAGGTGAATCTTCGTCTTCTGCCAAAGGGTCTTCCATATCCGCTATACTCTCATGGGTTTCCATTATTGTAGGTACTGCTTGTTTTCGAATAGGGCAGTTTGGATCATCTGGATCCATTAAGGATGCATAATACGGAGTTATTCCCATTCTAAACTTATTCAATACCTGACCTATTTCCTTTTCTTCTTTTTCAGTTATATTGATTACCTTTTTTAAATCCTCTACATCGGTAATTCTGTTTCTAACTTGCCATTGCCAGTCATGCCACTCTACATCTGTCACATCTTTCCATAATTCAATATCTTTATAAGAACGCATAAAACTTTTCCCCCTTTTTTATTGAATTAACCTTTGAAACTAGACGGACACTATAATATTACAAGAATACAGTTCCCTTGTCTTAAGCGTACAATTCTTCGAAAATCTTTCTTAATTCTTTAGATTCTCTCATTAGTTCTAAAGATATAGCTGCGTGGTCTTTGGTATATCCGTTTCCTACTATCATTGTTACATCTTTCCCTACCCCCTCAGCTCCTAGAGCTGCTTTTGTAAAGCTAGTTGCCATACTGAAGAAATATACAGTACCTTGATCCTTAGTTAACAATATGCTGGACATTTCAGTATTTGAAATATTTACTGTATTTATAACTATATCTGCCATTTCCCCATTAGTTGCCTCACTAACCTTTTCCAGTAGTTCTACTGCATTGGTAGCGTTTGCCTTTATGTAGACATCTGCCAAGTTTGCATTCTTAACTCTAGCTATAGTTTTATCTCTTGAACCTATACATATGACCTTTCCTGTAACCCCAGCTCTTTTCTTTGCTTCGTATAGACAAAGCATCCCAGATTTGCCAGTTCCACCAATTACCACTACTGTATCCCCCGGTTTAACTAATTTTGCCGTTTGTGCTGGTGCACCTGCCACATCTAATACAGATAATGCTAAATTTTCTGGTAAGTCTTCAGGTAATATTGCATATATACCAGATTCAAACAATATTGCTTTTCCTTTAATATCCACTTGATCTACTTCCGGTCTTATTTCTAAAAACTCATCAATTCTAAGAGGAGTTAAAGATAAAGATACTAGAGTAGCTATCTTATCTCCTACCTTTAAATCGGTTTTTCCTTCTAATGCAGGTCCAATTTTTTCTATAGTCCCTATTAACATACCGCCAGAACCAGTAACTGGATTCTGATGCTTGCCTCTTTCTGCTACTATGCCTTTCATAATCTTTTTTATCTCTTCTGGATCTCCTTTAGCTTGCTCTTTAATTTGAGTAAAGCTAGCAGAGTCTACATTTAGAGTCTGTACATCAATCAATATTTCATTATCATAAATTTCCATATCATTGTCGATTTTTAATGCAGGCTGTGGTAATACTCCCTTTGGTTCTATTACCCTATGAGTACCATATGGACATCCTTTTCTCATATAAAAACCTCCTTTAAAATTTTATCCATCTATTAATTAATGCAATATTTATGCCAATTTCATCCATGGTTAAAATGGCTAAAATTAAAGATTATATGCTAAAGATGATTTAATTTTACAAATATTCTGCCCAATATTAGGCAGATAAGTTCCCTTTTTGGTGCCTGGCACCAAAAAAAGAAACTTATTTTTATTATTTTAAATTATATTTAGATATTTTGTATTGGAGAGTTTGTCGAGGAATGTTTAGTAGTTCGGCAGTGTAGCTTATGTTGTATTCTGCTTCTTCTAATGCTTCCTCTATTAGATTTTTTTCCATTTTTTCTAGGGTTTCTTTTAAAGATAAGCTTTTATTTGGCTGTTTGATTTTTTTGAATTTTGTCGGCAGATGTTCTATATCTATAGTTTCTATGTCGTAAATACTCATAATCCCTTCTATTAAATTTTCTAATTCCCTTACATTTCCTTCCCAAGAATTATTTATAAGTATATTCATTACATCTTCAGATACTCCTTTTATAGATTTATTTAATTTTTTATTTAATTTATTTATGAAATGTTTTGTCAATAGAGGAATATCATCTTTTCTTTCCTTTAGGGGAGGAATCTTTAAACTTATTACATTTAATCTATAGTATAAATCCCTTCTTAATAATTTATGGTTTACTGCTTCTTCGGGTGGTATATTTGTGGCAGTAATTACCCTTACATCCACATTTATGCTTTTAGTTCCTCCTACTGGTCTTAAGTTTCCATCTTGTAAAACTCGCAATAATTTAGATTGTAATTCTAAAGGCATAGAGTTTATTTCATCTAGAAACAATGTTCCCTTATGGGCTAGCTGAAATAAGCCTTGTCTATCCTCCGCTCCAGTAAATCCACCTTTTACAGTTCCAAAGAGAATACCTTCTAACAGATTTGCTGGTAATGCTGCACAGTTTTGAGTGATGAAGGGTTTGTTTTTCCTTTTACTTGCATTATGTATGGCATGGACGAATAACTCTTTACCTGTACCTGTATCTCCATATATTAAGACTGGAGCATCAGTATCTGCTGCCTTTAAAGCCATCTGTTTAAGTTTTAACATCTCTTTATTCTGTCCTATAATGTCTAAGAAGGTATACTTTGCTGTTTCTTCATCATTTTCTCCAATGGAGTTATTATATAGTTTGCTTTGAAGATCTACGATTTTTTCGGACATCTTTCTTACTTGGGTTATGTCTTTGGATATTTCGAGAGCCCCTAATATTTTCCCATTACTACTCTTTATAGGTATGGAAGAGTTTACAGTAGTTATCTTTTCACCTTTATAATTTATGAAAGTCTGCTCTTTTTTAAGTATAGGCTTGCCAGTTTTGATTACCGTTAAAAGAGTAGAGGTTTCATAGCTTAAAGATGGATATACTTCTAATAAATGCCGGCCTACGGCCCTTTCTCTATCTATACCATCTATTCTTTGAGCAAATAAATTATAATAAGCTATTTTCCCACTATCGTCTATAATATGAATACCTTCTTCTATATAGTCTAAAATTTCCAATATGTTTTCCCTAAAAAATAAATCCTTCATATGTACCTCCTTTACTGCCGGTTTTTAGGCATACATAGCCAAATTATAGGCACTAAATGTGCCTATAAGTTTTCAATATTTACTTTTTGTACTGAAGCAATTTCTTTTCGTAGTATATTGCCTCCTATTCTTTTGAATTTTTCTGGATCATCACTTACATAATAATCGCATTTTCCTCCATCTAATCTATTGGATAGTAGATTCTTTTCCTTTAACATTATCTTCCCAGCTTTAGCCGCTTCATAGGCTGGATTAACCATAGTTACTTTATCTCCTAATACCTTATTGATGGTATAGCGTAGAGCTGGATAATGGGTGCATCCTAGGACTAAAGAATCTATATTATGTTCTTTTAATTCTAATAAGTATTTTTTTGCTGTAATAAATGCCACATCTGT
>NZ_DATHXO010000282.1:0-8093 GCF_035459645.1 Schnuerera sp. | reverse complement strand
CAACCCGAAGGTTTCATGATAAGTTCTTCGCTCGACTTGCATGTGTTAGGCACGCCGCCAGCGTTCGTCCTGAGCCAGGATCAAACTCTCATTATAAAAGTTTGCCTGATTCATTATTTCTTACTCAAAGTACTTCACACTGTTTAGTTGTCTAGGTTCATTTGTGATGCTATATTAGCATAGCATATTATGTGTTTGTTGTCAATATTTTTTTTAAGTTTTTATATCATTTTTTTCAACTTTGTAGTCGCCTGTTTTCTGACGACATTTAATAACTTAACATATTTTTAATAGGTATTCAATACCTATTAATCGCCATTTTAATTGAAAATTTGATGTTATTGCCTTTTTCCTATTTATATCTATTGATATCTCTTTTTTATGTTTTAATAATAAGTTTCTAATTGTTTCATATAATTTCCCACAACCCTATCATTTGGATTCAATATATAGGCTGCTTTTATATCTTCTTTACCTTTGTCGACTAAACCTAATTTAAAATATGCTAACCCTCTATTAAAAATTATTCTATAGTCTGTATCATCTTGGTCAATACCTTGATTGAATATATTGATGGCTTCCTGAATATCTCCTAAACTAAATAGACATATGCCTAGTTCGTTGTATATATTTACATCTGTTCCTTCTAGATTTAATGCTTCATAAAAATAATCAATTGCTTCTTCATACTCACCTATCCCTTTGTAGGCTAGCCCAACTAAATAAAATATATTCCACCATTTTTTATGTTTATAAGATAAAGGTATAAGGTTGTCTAAAGCTTCTTGGTAATGCCCCTTAGTTATATAATTTATTCCTTCTTCAAACTTTGCATCATCTTCTATTATCTCTACTTGTTCTCGTATTTCTTGGACTCTTTCCTCTTCCTTATCTAATGTAAGATATTTTTCCCATATTAATTTTGCTTTTTGAAATTGCTCATAGTATTTATAATGATAACCTAGCTTGTAATACGCCAAAGGATAGTTTATGTCAATATCAAGAATACCTTCCAATTGACTAGTTGACTCTATTAGGAAAGCCTCGCCCTTATCTTTATGCCCTAAGTCTATAAAGTTTTTCCCTATATTTTCTAAAGAAAGAGCATAGTTAAATAATCCTTCTATATTCTCAGGATTTAGCCCTGCTAATGCTCTAAAGAATATGGCTCCACTGTCTAAGTTATCCTCTTTCACAAATTGAAAACCTTTAAATAATATATATCCTTCAATATCTGGATTATAGTTATATAGTATTTTTTTATATTCATTTTTGTGTTTAAAATCTATATCTATACCCAAAATATAAATAGCTCCATCTATTATATAGGATACTTTTAGTTCTTCTTCTATATGGCCTTCTTTTATTTCCTCTATCAAAGTAGTTGTTACTATAGGAAGAGGAATATCTTCTTTTATAGTATAGTTTCCTATTTCTATTTTAGTTCCCTTTTTTAGCTGAACAAAAGAAACCCTGTCTACTTTTTTTAAAAAATAATCATCAACAATCTTCATTTTATCACCTTTAATCATAGAATTTATTCATATACATTCTTTTTCTTGGTGTGCTTGTACTTAATAATTTAAATAAGTGACCTCTATATATCATAATGAATGAAAATAATCCTTGACCTAAAATATAGAGAGTCAAACTTTCCAAAGTAAAATCAAAATTAAAGCTTAAATGAGTAACGAACATATTTAATATCAAAGTATTGGTTATTTGATATAGTACCAAAGTAAATATTGCATTAGGTATTAACCAATTTATCCAATTGTCCTTCATGAATTCAAAGGCATATTTTATACTTTCTCCTGATGATAAATATTTTTGATATATGGTTTCAGGTAATGGATTTAAACTTACTAATATAACTATACTTACCACTCTACTTAATAATTTTGCATTGATTCCCAATATGCCTGCAATAGATGTTAAAATAAAACTCCCTATCCATGCTATGAAGAATATCCCATATACTTTCCATAAAAAATGTTTAAATCCTTGTTTAAAGTCATTCCAAGTTATCCTATCATAGTTAATTATATTGAATAATAAATATAAATAATTGGATATAAGACTACTAGTTACAATTGCCATTACAAGACCTGCTAAAATGGACAATACCCCTCTAAACAATGTGCTAACGATTAGAATTATAGCTATATTTAAAATTACATAGACTAATCCTGTAAAGAATATAATCCAATTTTTACTAAAACTTGTTACACTTTTCTTTAAGGTAGTTTTATTTACTAAAATCATATCTTTAAAGAAATTCAAAAATAATCACTCCTTGTTGATAAATTCTGTTATATCATAGGTTTTACATCTAATTATTGAACCATTCTTATAATCAAATAGTATATATCTATCTTTTAGCATATTATTATCCATTGAATATTGATTGCTTATCAATTCTTCAATATCTACTTTAAACTTTTCAATATGAATTTTATTTATTATCTTCTTAGTAGCTATATTCTTGTACTGATTTAGATATTTGTCTAGAAGTTTCTCATTTTTTAATATATTATGCTTATTTCTTTGAATAAGCTTTACTTCAGTCCTTTCTAAGAATCTAGGAATATTTGGATTATTGTTGTTATATATATAATCATATTTCATTAATTCTTTGAAAACAACAGAATTATCAAAATCTTTTCTTATATAAAAATCTAATAGAATCTTATATAGTCTATTTCTACTATGAGATATTGTATGGTATTTATTTTTCTCCCAGTATTTTAAAAGATCTTCAAAAAAATCAAAGGCAGTAATATATTTGTTTCTAATCAAATATTCTAAAGAATGCTTAAAATACCCTTCATTAAAATATTTCTCAACTAAGTCTTCTATTCCTTTTAATTTCAACATCTCCCTATATGAAATATAGTCTGTTTCTAGCACTTCATAAGGTGGCTGATCTAAGAATTTAAAATTGTGTTTATCCTTATCTTTCCTCAATCCAGAACCTTTTAAAAGTTTTAAAAATCCTAATTGGATTTTTTCCGGTTTTATCTCATATACATCGTTAAAGGATTTTTTAAAACTTTCATAGTTTTCATAAGGAAGTCCAGCTATTAAATCTAAATGCTGATGTATATTGTTATTACTTTTTATTTCTTTACACACTAATTTTAATTTGTTAAAATCAGTAGTTCTACCAACTGCTTCAATGGTTTTGGAATTGGTTGATTGAACTCCTATTTCAAATTGGAATAGTCCCTCTTTAGCTTTTTTAATGAAGTTTAACATTTCCCTATCTAATAGATGAGCTGTTACTTCAAAATGAAAATTAATATTCTTCGGATTTTTTTCTATAATAAAGTTCATAATCTCCATTGCATATTTTTTATTGGCATTAAATGTTCTATCTACAAATTTCACCTGCTTTACTTCAGCTTTAATAAGGCTATCTAAATCTTTTTTTACCCGTTCTAAATCAAAATATCTAACCCCTTTAATGGTAGAAGATAGACAAAATTGACAGTTAAAAGGGCAGCCTCTAGAACTTTCAAAATAAACAATTTTATTCTTAAATTCATCTCCAATCTCTACATAAGGAGAAGGTATGGAATCCAGTTTCTCAATTAATGGTCTTGGAGGTGTTTGTATTATTTCCTTTCCTTCTCTACAAAAAATTCCTTTTACTTTACTATAGTCATCTTTTCCATCTAGAGAGGTTTTTAGTAATTCTCTAAATGTAGCTTCTCCTTCTCCATAGACTACAATGTCTACAAAGAAATTGTTTTGTAAAATATCCTTTCCATCAAAAGATACTTCAGGTCCCCCTAGTATAATTTTCATCTCTGGTTTAATGATTTTTAAGACTTCACATATTTTTAATGTTTCTTCTCTATTCCATATATAGGTGGAAAACCCTATGATATCTGGATTTTTCTTATATATTTCACCAACTATATAATCAATATTTTGATTAACAGTAAATTCCATTAATTCTATGGGAACTATATCATCAGAATAAGATTTTATATAGCGAATAGATAACGCTGAATGGATAAATTTTGAGTTTAATGTGGTTAATATTACCTTCATATTTTTCCACCTTTCTTTTGTAAACTATTTTCATTATAGCACAATCCTTCTAATTCCTACACCCTCAGTAGATATTTTAAAATAATTTTCTTTGTCTTCTTTTGTCTTATTGAAGGTTTTTTGAAAAAAGTATAGAATAGTATATAGTATTAAGTATAAAATAGGATAACAAATAATGAAAGGGGTTATTTAATGAGAGAATTCGACAAAATATCAATCCAAGAAATGTCTAAAGAAGATATGTTAATGATTATTGAAGCCTTGGAATATACAGGCACCAACACAAAGATTGAAGCTTTTATAGAATTAAAAAATAGTATAGTTAAGGAATTAAGTGCATTAGCTGATAGCACTGAAGATGAATTTGTGGAATATTTAAATAGATAATAGAACAAACCTTCCCAGTGGGAAGGTTTTAATTATTTACAAGTCTATATATTCCTGATTTAGTTTTTAAATGTATGGTAACTTTTTCCCCAATATCTTCTCTTTTTATTACCTTTGCTTTATTCAATAAGGAATGGTAGAAAACTTCCCCTTGTTGGAATTTAAAAACATCAGGTAATTGGTACTTATGGATTTTTAATAATTTTGGATCAATTCTTCCATTTCTAAGATTGAATACATATACTCCTAATTCCTTATAGTGGTTGTCTAATTGAAACTTTTTATTTATTTCCCCATTTTCGTAACTATTAATATACTTACCTATTGTTGTATTGCCTTCTTTGTTATCTAAAAGTATCTCAACACAATCTTCTAATATTTTAAATCTATTAGAATAAGATTGGTTCAATACATTTAACGCGTATATTTTATATTGTTCAAATTCCACAGAAAAATTGCTCTCATATTCTTCTATTGGAATCCTAAAGTATTCCTTATACTTTTCTAAAAATTCTCTTTGAGATAAATTTATTATTTCATCTTTTAATCCAAATATTACATCATTTTTCCCTAACAATAGATTGTGAATAATTTTTGATAACAATACGCCTTCTATTAAGGTTTCAATATTTCCTGTAGTAAATAATATGTTTTTTATAACTTCTTCTTTTATTGCTTCAAAATCTTTATTGGCTAGTATAATAGGAAGTAGTCGGTAATAAAGGGTGTTGTCTTTGCCTTTCCAATAGATATTAGGCTTCATGCTTTCTAAAATATTCATGAGGGAAGGGTTATCTCCATTTCTATAGTATTTCCAAAGATTTAACTCTTCCTTATACCTTCTATAGTCGATATCTACTCTTACAATTACCTCTGATGGTAATAAGGATTTTATCGTTAAAATAATCAGATCTGTAATATGGGAAGGTCCATTGTTTTTCTGAATATCTTCTTCGAATGCTACCATCAAAGGATAAATTACTTTTTCTAAATCCATTATATCTACCCCTACATTTTATTTGGAGTTTCTATTCCAAGTAATCCTAACCCCGTCTTTATAACAGTTTTTGCTGCATAGACTAGATTCAATCTTGCTTTTTTTAGTTCTTCTTCTGCTGACATAATTGGACAGCTATTATAAAATTTGTTAAAAGCTTTAGCTATTTCTACTATATGTCTTGTTACAAAAGATGGCTCATATTTTTCTAAAGCATCCATTACTGCTGTTGGAAAATTGTATAGTAACCGGATTAAATTAATTTCATCTTCTTCTTTAAGAAGACTATAGTCCACTTTATCTTCTAATTTAAACTTACCTTTTTCTAAAAGACTATTGGCTCTTGCATGGGTATATTGAACATAAGGTCCTGTTTCCCCTTCAAAACTAAGAGTTCTTTCCCAGCTGAATACATAGTCTTTAATTCTGTTATTAAAGAGTTCTTGAAATACAATTGCTCCAACTCCAACTTGTTGTGCTACTTCTTCTTTGTTTTCCAGATTTGGATTTCTATCTTCTATTATTTTTTTAGTGCTTTCTATAGCTCTATTTAATACATCTTCCAGAAATACGACTCTTCCTTGTCTAGTGGATAATGTACCGTCCTCTAGGCTTACCATTCCAAAAGGTATATGAACACAGTCATAAGCCCATTCATATCCCATTAGATCAATTATCTTTATCCATTGTTTAAAATGGAGATTTTGTTGAGATGCAACTACATATATATTTTTATAAAAATCATAATGTTCTTTTCTATATATGGCTGCAGCTATATCCCTAGTTATATATAGAGTTGAACCGTCTCGTTTTTTAATAAGAGCAGGAGGCATGTCAAAGGGTTCTAAATCTACTATGGAGGCTCCTTCTGACTCTTTTAGTAAACCTTTTTCTTCTAATTCTTCTATTACTCTTGACATTTTATCTGAATAAAAACTTTCTCCATCATAAGAATCGTATTTGATATTTAATAGATCATATACCTTATTAAATTCCTTTAAACTTATATCTCTTATCCATTGCCATAGCTCTAAAGCTTCTTCATTTCCTTCTTCTAATTCTTTGAACCAATATCTAGCTTCATCTCTTAAGCTTTCATCTTTGTCTGCTTCTTCATTAAATTTTATATATAATTTTAATAATTCGTTTATAGGATCTGCTTCTATTACTTTCATATCTCCCCATTTTTTATAGGCTGCTATAAGCATTCCAAACTGGGTCCCATAGTCTCCCAAATGGTTTAATCTTATTGTATTGAAACCTTGAAATTTAAATATTTTTTCTATAGCATTTCCTATAACGGTAGTTCTTATATGGCCTATATGGAACGGTTTTGCTATATTAGGGGAAGAAAACTCTACTAAAACAGTTCTGTCATTGCCTATGTCTGAAGATCCAAATTTTTCTTTTTCTTCTGCTACCCCTTTAAGTACTGTTTCTGCTAATTTTGATTTGTCTATAAAAAAGTTGATATAAGGGCCTGCGTTTTCAACTTTCTGAAAGAATTCTCCTCCATCAATTTTATTGGATAAATCTTCTGCTATTAAATTAGGAGCTTTTCTAAAGGTTTTAGCTAATCTAAAACATGGAAACGCATAATCTCCCATATCATAATTTGGTGGAATTTCTACTAAAGATTCAATTTCCTCTTCTGTTAAATCATCAACAACCTGAAGAATTAATTTTACAACTTCTTTTTTAAAATCAATCATTTTCTTATTACCTCCTTTAATAAATATTAAAACTCTCATCTCAAATAAGAGACGAGAGCTATCCCGTGTTACCACTCTTGTTGGCCATGGCCCACTCAAAGTTTTTAACGCAACTAGCGTAATATCCTACTAATATTTCAGACTTATCCTCAAAGATCCTCTTCAAATATAACTTTGTACTGGCTCTCACCATCCCAGTTCGCTATGACAAAGTACTATATTTTACTCTCCCCTTCAAAGGTTTTTATATATTTGGTTATTAATCTATAATATACAATATTAGCATAAATAATTCAAGAACTATTTCAGTTCTATTACTGTAACTCCTTCTCCACCTTCTCCATACTTTCCAGTTCGGAAAGTTTTTATATTCTTGTGTACCTTTATATAGGATTTTATTCCTTCTCTTAATACTCCTGTTCCTTTACCATGAATAATGTATGCTTCTTTCAAGCCTGCTATATAGGCATCATCAATATATTTATCAAGATCCAATAATGCTTCATCTAGAGTATAACCTCTTAAATCTATTTCATTTTTTATATTAGATGATTTGGATTTTATTATTTTTTTAGTACTGGTATGAGTTTTTTCTGATTCCATTTCTTCTGCTCGCCTCAATGTTGAAATATGAACATTTACTTTCATAATCCCTACTTGAACTAAAACATTTCCAGTTTCATCAGGAAGCTCTAGTACATTTCCAATTTGGTTTAATGACAACACTTCAACGGTTTCACCAATTTTTAAATTTTTAGGCACTTCTTTAGATTTTACATTTAAAACATTTTTAGATAATGAACTTTCTACTTCATCTAAATTTGATTGTAATTTTTCTTGAGCTTGGTGAATTTTCTTATTTCGATCCCTTTCTATTTCTGAGGATATTTGCCTTAACTCACTGACTATCTGATTTGATTCAGCTTTGGCAACTCTAA
>NZ_DATHXO010000281.1:0-3322 GCF_035459645.1 Schnuerera sp. | reverse complement strand
AAGGAGATATCCTTATAGAAGACGGAAAAATCCTAGATATAGGTGAGAATTTAAGTTGGGATGAAGGAGAAATAATAGATGCTAATGGTTTAGTAGTAATCCCTGGAATAGTAGATGCTCATAGTCATATAGGTGGTTTTGGTAGTACTATGGATGATCAGGACTTAAATGAAATGACTAAAAATGCAACTCCAGAAGTTGAATCCATATATTCTATAGATACCAAGTCTCCAGAATTCAAAAGAGTTACGAAGGCTGGAATTACAACTTCAGCAATTGCTCCAGGAAGTGGTAATGTCATAGGTGGGTTAGTTTGTGCAGTAAAATCCTATGGTGAAAGCATTGAAGGAATGTGCATTAAAAACCCAGTGGCATTAAAAGCAGCTTTAGGAGGCAATCCTAAAGGTGTCTATGGAAAAAGAAATCAAATGCCTATGACTCGTATGGGAATTGCCAGTGTAATTAGAGAAACATTGATTAAGGGTCAACGATATATGGAAAAAAAAGAAAAGGGAGAAGCAGATCTTGATATTGGAATGGAAAATGTATGTAGGGTACTTAGGAAAGAGATTCCATTAAAAGTACATTGTGAGCAATTTGATATGTTGACTATAATTCGCATTGCCAAAGAATTTGATATAGATTTTACATTAGATCACGCTTGGGGGGCAAGCGATTTTTACGATGATATTGTAGAATCAGGCTGCAAAGGAGTAATTTACGGGCCTATAGGAGTGTTGCTTTTGCCTGGTGAATGTGGCAAAATCGATATCCATAGCCTTATAGAATTAGATAAAAGAGGGGTACCATGTGCCATAATGACAGATGGTCCTATATTAAATCCTGATGTAATTATAATTCAGGCTGGTGAAGTAATTCGATTTGGGGGGGATATTGAAAGGGTTATCAATATGCTCACCATAAATCCAGCTAAAATTATTGGTGTTGATGATAAAGTAGGTTCCATAGAAAAAGGCAAAGATGCTGACTTAGTTATCTTCGATGGAACTCCTGCATTGGACACAAATGCTACTGTAAAATACACCATAATCAACGGACAAATTGCTTATAGTAATAAGTAATTTGTCCTCCTCTACACAAAACTGTAAATAACGATTTTTTGAATATACCAAAAAGCCAAAGGATACTCCCCCTCTTTTGGCTTTTTTTATTTTTTAATGAAGTGAATAAAAAATTTTGATATAATTATAATACAAAATGAAACAAAAATTTATTAAGAAATGGAGAAATTAGATATGATATTGGGAATAATTGGAGGAATGGGACCTTTAGCCACATGTGAATTATTTAGAAAGATAATTGATTCGACAGATGCAGATAAAGACCAAGAACATTTGCATATTATTATTGACAATAATACAAAAATACCTGATAGAACAGCTTATATTTTAGGAAAAGGAGAAGACCCAAGACCAGAACTAGTAAGGTCTATGGTCAAATTAGAAACCATGGGTGCAGATTATATAGCCATACCTTGCAATACAGCTCATTACTTTTATGATGATATTGTAAAATATTCAAAAACAAAACTATTAAACATGATATATGAAACGGGAAATTTTCTTAAAAAATATAATCCAAAAGATAAAGACTATTTCCTCTTATCAACAGAAGGAACATATAAAACAAAAATTTATGAAAAGACTTTTAACGATTTAAGCTTAAATATATTAACACCAGATGATGAAGATAAAAAAACAATTATGAAATGGATATATGGAGTTAAATCCTCAGAATTTAATGTGAAATTATCTGAATTTGAATCTCTAATAAATAAATATATGAAAAATAAAGATATGCCTATTATAATAGGCTGTACTGAATTATCTGTTTTAGTGGAAAAAATAGGATTAACCAAGAAATATTTTGATCCAATGACTATATTGGCAAAGCGTTGTGTGGAATTGGGGAAATGTAATATTTTATTACAAAAACAAAAATAAAAGCAAATATTTTTGAAAAATCTGTACTTTTAGTTGAATTATATTAGGGCTTTTGGTATAATATACCTGCTACTATAGACCTAGGGAGTCAAAATCAATATATTAAAGTAGCTATGGGGGTAGGGGTATATGAAAAGAAAAAAGGTTTTTGTACTGGTTTTTTTAGATATTCTATGGATAAATTTAGCATATTTTTAGCTTTGTATTTAAGATTTGATGGGGAAATAGATAATATATACATACATAGGTTGACAAATAATCTAGTAGTGATTACCATAATAAAACTATTAGTTTTTTATATCTTTAAACTATATAGAAGTTTATGGCGATATGCTAGTATCGATGAGATGATAGAAGTTGTAGGAGCTTCTATTATCTCTAATTTATTCACTGGGATTTATCTACATTTAGTACAAGCAGGGTTGCCTAGGAGCATATATTTAATGGTACCTGTTATGGATATGGCTTTTATTGGTGGGAATAGGTTTGTTTACAGAATTATTCATAGAATCAAATTTGGAGTATTAAATGTAGATAAAAATCTAAAAAGAGTTTTAATTGTAGGAGCTGGTGCTGCAGGTTCCATGGTTATAAAAGAATTGAGAAATCATGAAACTTTGAATAGCAGACCAATTGCAATAGTAGATGATGACCCAGCAAAAAATAGACAGAATATTAATGGAGTGCCAGTGGTAGGTAGTAGAAAAGATATTGTAAAAATATGCGAAAACAAAGATATAGATGAAATAATCATAGCAATACCGTCTGCTAGCAGAAAAGATATTAAAGCTATAGTAAATGAATGTAAAAAAACAAAATGTAGAACTAAAATACTCCCAGGGGTTTATGAAATATTAAATGAAAAAGTCAGTATAAATGAGATAAGAGATGTGGAAATTGAAGATCTTTTGGGTAGAGATGAGATTAACCTTAATACTGATGAAATAAGTGATTACATAAAAAATAAAAAGATATTAATAACTGGTGGAGGCGGATCCATTGGTTCTGAATTGTGTAGGCAGGTTGCTCGATTTAAGCCAAAAGAGCTTATAATATTAGATATTTATGAAAATAACGTTTATGATATTCAAAATGAATTATTAAGAAGATATAAGGATTTGTCTTTACAGGTTAGAATTGCAACTATTAGAGACAAGCAAAGAATTGATGAAATATTTGCATTAGAAGATATAGATGTAGTATTTCACGCTGCAGCTCATAAACATGTGCCTCTAATGGAAGAGAATCCTAAGGAAGCTATTAAAAATAATATATTTGGAACATTAAATGTAGTAAAAGCTGCAGATAAATATGGAGTAGGGAAATTTGTTTTAATATCTACAGACAAAGCAGTAAAT
>NZ_DATHXO010000280.1:0-2043 GCF_035459645.1 Schnuerera sp. | reverse complement strand
GATAAGCAAAGTTTTAATTCTTTAAGAATTTATAAATGTATAGTATACTTATATTATAATCATTGTCAGTTACGACGTATCAGTAGAATTATATGCGACAGGAGGGGATTGTATTGAATAGCAAATCAAAACAGGATCAAGTTATAAGCAATGATTCAATTTCACTTAATTCTTATGAAGAAATGGCTGAATATTATTTTAAATATGTAGATACAAAACCATTCAATGCCTATTATGAAAGACCTGCAACTATATCATTACTTCCACAGGTAAAGGGTAAGAAAATTTTAGATGCAGGTTGTGCAGCAGGGTGGTATACTAAATGGTTATTAGATAAAGGTGCAAGTGTAATAGCACTAGATTTTAGTCCAAATATGATAGAAATGACTAAAAAGAGAGTCGGAAATAGTGCTAAAGTTATAAAAGCTGATTTGAATGAACCGTTGGATTTTATTGAGGATGAATCGGTAGATATTGTTTTATCGTCATTGACACTTCACTATATTAAGAATTGGAATTTAGTAATGAGTGAATTTAATAGGATATTAAATAGTGATGGAGAACTTATTATATCTATTCATCATCCATTTATGGATTTTAGAGTATTTAACAGGGAAAACTACTTTTTAACAGAACTATTAGATGATGAATGGAATACTAATAATGCGAAAGTAAAGGTACGATTTTATAGAAGACCTTTAAGTGAGATTATTAACCCTATTATTGATGCAGGATTTATAATAGAAAGACTATTAGAACCTATGCCTATAGAAGAATTTAAAATTGCACATCCTAATACATTTGATAGATTAACTAAGAATCCTCAATTCTTATTTATAAGAGCAAAGAAATGTTAAGTTGAGATAGATTGTTGCATAATATTAGCAAACTATGACATATAAGCAAAGTTATATATTTATAAAAATATAAAATTTAAGTTAGGAGGTATTTCATATGATGTATCCTTATATTACATTAGCAGATGAGACTGAAATTACTCACTCTCATATAATTGAAGAAAATGATGTAAAGAAAGTAGAAGTTCACTTTGAGCGGCCAACAGAACATGGATTTGATACAGCAAGGTGTATTTTGCCTAATTATACTTGGATAAAAATAGAAGGTTATACTGATGAAGAAATTGAAAACTTCAATGAAATGCTTAGACATAATGCACATCTTCTATATAAATATGCCTCAATAGGGGGTATTCAAATTGCCTAGTCTTTTTAGAATAGGAGGATATTTGGTTTATTTCTGGTCTAATGAAAACTTTGAACCAATTCATGTTCATGTAAGCAAGGGAAAGCCTAGACCAAATGCTACTAAAATTTGGTTAACTGCTTCAGGTGGTTGTATCTTAGCTAATAATTCAAGCAAGATACCAACAAAGGAATTAAATAATATTTTAGAAATAATAGCAGCACAATACTTTTTAATATGTAAGGAATGGAAGGAGCACTTTAAAATAAATGAAATTAAATTCTATTGTTAAAATAATTTCATAATGTAACAAAATTGAGATAATGACACAGAAGGTAAGGTCTCCTGTGTCATTTCTGTTTATAGGGAGAGAGATAAATGGAAAATGGGTTATATGAAAAGGTAATAGATAATATGTCTAAAAAGAAGATTGCAAACAAGGAGTATAAAAAGACTAGAAATGTAGATAATAGCGAAATATCTAGAGTGCTTTCAATTACATATCAAAAAATAATTAGACAGACTCTTTTACGTATGGGTAGTAATACAGAAAGAGTAAAATTCATAGAAAATCTTAATAAGACTATAGGAATAGAGGGATTTGATTATGAGGATGAAAAATTCAAAGAGCTTTTAGCTATTCATAATGAGGAAAATGTCTTTGAACAATTAAATAAATATAGGCCAAAAACATCAATTTCTACAAGTACTCTATTTACAGGAAATTCGGGACCAACTTTGAAGAGTGAGTTAAGTAGAGAAATTAGAACAGCAGATGAAAATAATAAAAAGGAATTAAAATCCTTGCTTAGTATAAAACAAAAAGAGGATAATCCCTAT
>NZ_DATHXO010000279.1:0-2333 GCF_035459645.1 Schnuerera sp. | reverse complement strand
AAAGTAGAACATTATGATGAAATACATTATCCCGATTTAATTGTCAAGGACGATTATATTGATTTTAAGGTGGAAATTGCAAAGGAATATAAAAAGAAGTATGATAAGATTATATTTATAGGAGATGGATCTACAGATATAAACGTAGCAGATAAAGTAGACTATCTGTTTGCTAGAGATCATCTGAGGGATTATTGTCTTAAAAACAATATAGAACATATTAGTTGGGAAAATTTTGAAGATATAAACAAATGGATTTTCAAATAGTTATTAAATAATTTGGGAGACGATATTTATGATACTAATAAAAAAAATAGAAGTATACGATCCTCAGTATATAGGGGCGAAAGATGTATTTATTAGTAATGGTAAAATTACCTTAATAGATGATAATATTGAAACTTTTTCAAATAAGATCAAAATTATTGAGGGTAATGGAAAAAAGTTGATTCCAGGATTTATAGATAATCACGTCCATATTACTGGTGGAGGAGGAGAAGGAAGTTTTAAGACAAGAGTTCCTGAGATTAGTTTATCGAAATTAATCGAAGGAGGGATAACTACAGTAGTAGGCCTTTTAGGGACAGACTCAACTACTAGAAATATTGAAAATTTAGTAGCTAAAGCTAAAGCTCTTAAAGAAGAAGGGATATCCGTTTATGTTCATACAGGAGCTTATGAATATCCGTCACCTACTTTAACAGGTTCGGTAAAGAAGGATATTGTGTTTATAGAAGAGGTTATAGGTGTAAAAATTGCTTTATCAGATCATAGATCCTCTAGTTTATCATATGATGAATTAGCCAGATTAGCCTCTGATGTAAGAATAGCAGGAATGCTTTCTGGGAAAGCAGGAATAGTTGTAGTACATATGGGGAACGGGAAAAAAGGATTAAGGCTAATAAACGAAGTTATTGATGAGACTGATATACCTATTAGGACTATTAGACCCACCCATGTAAATAGGAAGAAAGAATTATTAGTCGAATCTTTAGAATATGCAAAGAAAGGTGGCATAATAGATTTGACCTGTGGGATATACGATGAACTATCTCCAAGGAATGTTATTAAAAGAGCAGAAACACTAGGAATTCCTTTAGAAAATATAACTATTAGCTCTGATGGATATGGAAGTTGGTCTCGATATGATGATAATGGAAATATATTAGAAATAGGTGCTTCTTCAGTAAATAGCCTTTATGAAGAGTTTAAATCTATGGTATTGGATTTAGGATTTGATTTGGAAAAGGCTCTAAAGTTTTTTACATTAAATGTATCAATAGCATTAAATATTTATCCTGAGAAAGGTATAATCAAAGAAAATTCCCATGCTGATTTATTAATAGTAGATAATAACTTGGAAATCAAAACTGTAATTGCAAATGGAGAATTGATGATGGATGAAGGGCAATTATTGAAAAAAGGGACCTATGAGTGAGAAAGTATCTGGATGTTTTCTCACTCATCTTCTATAGAATCAATATCATGGCCTAATATTTCTTGAATTTTCATTTGGATGCGTTCTAGGTCCAAACTAGCTTCGTCTAAAATACTTTTCCTCAACATAGGGCCAATTTGTTCAATATCATCTAATATATCCTGTAGAAGTTCCATAGCAGATGTGGCTTCTAATACTTCTTTAGGAGTTTTTGACATATTAGCTAAAATAGTAGTTTCTGTTCTAGAAGCAATAATGGGATTTTTTAGATTTTCAATATATACTAAAGTACGTCGTCCAGGCCCTCTTTTTTCTTCGATAGGATCTAGGGCAACAATTTTATCCGACCGAACAAATTTGCCGTAACCTAAAGGGATTATTGTGTTTTCACGGATTTCCAAGAAAGTTCACTCCTTGTATAAGAAATTTATATTATAAGTTTGAAATAGCCTTGGACTTATTATGCCCTAAAAAATAGAAATGATGATATTTTATATTTAATATAAGAATTTAGATATAATATAGAATAATATGATATAATTATATATAAATATAAACGGGAAATCTTAAAAACTATAAAGTTAGCTTAAGATTGGAGGGATAAATGTGAATAATGAAGAGAGGATTTTGACTTTATTAGAGAACATACAGGGGCAAATTTCATCATTGGAAAAGAACACCAATGCAAAATTTGAAGCAATGGACGAAAGATTTGAATCCATGGAGAAGAATACCAATGCCAAATTTGAAGCAATGGACAAAAGATTTGAATCCATGGAGAAGAATACCAATGCCAAATTTGAAGCAATGGACAAAAGATTTGAATCCATGGAGAAGAATACCAATGCCAAATTTGAAGCAATGGACAAAAGATTTGAATCCATGGAGAAGAATA
>NZ_DATHXO010000278.1:0-5863 GCF_035459645.1 Schnuerera sp. | reverse complement strand
AAAATGCAAAATGAAATTATCAACAATCCATCTACAAGTCCTAAAGATAAATTAACTATTTGGGCAAACAATTTAATGAAGTTTATGTTTCAATACCCAGCGTTAATTCCATTAGTTACAAATTTAGTACTTCAAGACGAAAACTATAACCCTGAAATATTCAAAAGATTTTTTAATAATATAGAATTCAAAGAAAAAATAGAAAAAATAATATCATCTATTACTTATATAGATGATTTGGAAATTTTAAACTATAAATATATTCAACTTTTCTCTGGAATCTTAGGACCAATTTTATTTCAATCTATGCCTGATACCTCTGATTCAAAAAAAGTCTTCATAGATTTTAGTATAGAAGAAGAAAGGTTGAAATACATAAAAAATTTAATTAATACAATATTAAAATAGAGATTGATTTTTCCTTTCATTAGTATTAATATGTATTTAAACACTTGTTTGAATCATGTGTTTAAATACATTTTTTTAATGGGGGGTTTTATGTGGATATTTTAGCAAGTTTTGTAGTAAAACATAAAAAATTTATCCTTATTATATACGCTATTTTAGTTGCTCTAGCCTTTGTTGGAAATAGCTATGTAAAAACCAATTATGATCTTAGTTCCTATTTACCACCAGATATTAGTTCCATAAAAGGTAAGGATATATTGGAAAAAGAATTTGGTATCAATGGTACTGCCTATGTAATAGTAGATAATAAAAACTTTAAAGAAGTGGAAAAAACAGTCCAAAAGATAAAGTCTTTGGATGGTGTAAAAAATGCAATTTGGTTGGGTACTACCGAGGATATATTGAAACCTGAAAGTTTTATGGATGAAAATATAAAAAAAGAATTCCTATCTGACAATTCAAATTTAATCCAAATTAGATTTATAAACTCTAATGATTCATTAGAAACCGTAGAAGCAATAGGAAGAATAAAAGATATCCTAGGTACAACAGGATATGTAGGAGGGCCTGCTGCTACTTCAGCTGATATACAATCCATTACTGCAAAAGAAGTTATCTATTATTCTATTATAGCTTTTATAATAATATCCATTATATTGTTCATATCTATGGAATCTTTTATAGAACCAATTCTTTTTTTCGCTGCTATAGGTGTGGCTATAATGCTAAATAAAGGAACCAACATAATATTTGACAATGTTTCATTTACCACCAGCTCTGTAGCAAGTATAATCCAATTAGCAGTTTCTATGGATTATTCAATATTTTTACTCCATAGATATATTGAAGAAAAGAAAAAATATGCAAATAAAGACGAAGCAATGATCAAAGCTATTGGAAAAACTTTCAACTCTGTAGTTTCATCATCTTTAACTACCATAGGCGGATTTTTAGCGCTAGTTTCCATGAAGTATGGTATTGGAAAAGATATAGGATTAGTCCTTGCTAAAGGAGTCTTATTCAGTCTAATATCCGTAATTACACTTTTACCAATTCTAATTTTAATATTTGATAAAAAAATAGAAAAATATCGCCATAGAATATTCCTACCTAATTTTAAAAAAGCATCTAGATTTATAATTAAATATAGATATTTATTCCTAATTATTGTTTTTCTAATTACAATACCCTCATTTTTAGCCCAATCTAATGTAGAGTACTATTATGCTAATGAAAAAACTATACCTGAATCTACAGATTCTAATACAGCTAATAGAAAAATAGATAAATTGTTCTCAAATAAAAATCAATTAGCTCTCATCGTTTCTAAAGAGGACAAATTAAAGGAATCCAACCTTATAGAACGATTGGGAAATATTGAAGGGGTTGAAAATGTAAAAGGGCTTTACTCTTTAGTCGATATTGCCATACCAGAAAATTTAATTCCAGAAGATATTATAAACAATTTTCAATCAGAAAAATATTCTTTAATAAATATAAACTTAAATTTACCTATGGAAGGAGAAATTACAGATAAAGCTTTAAACTCTATAGATAAAACAACCTCTAATTTATACGATGAATGGTATTTAACAGGAGAAGCAGCTATATATTCAGATTTAGAGCAAGTTACTTCAAAGGACTTTAATAATGTAACTATCATATCCATAATTATAATAACTGGGATTATTCTAATAGCTTCTAAATCCTTATCCATACCTATAATATTAGTATTCGTCATTCAACTAGGCATATGGATAAATCTAGCTATACCATATTTTCAAGGGCAACCATTAAATTTTATAGCCTTCATAATAATTGGTGCAATACAATTAGGCGCTACAGTAGATTACGCCATTTTATATACCTTCAGATTTAAAGAAAATCTAGAAAAACTACCTAATAAAAAAGAGGTAGCTATTAAAACTATAGAAGATACAGGTCGTTCTATCCTTACCTCTGCTTTAATTCTTTTTACTGGCACATTAAGTGTTTATCTAATTACTAGTATGAGAAATACTGCAGAGCTAACGCTTCTTATAGGTAGGGGTGCTATTATTAGTTTAGCATTAGTCTTAGTAGCTCTTCCTTCCTTGCTGATAATTTTTAATAATATAATTGGTAAAACCACAATTGATTGGCCAAAAGTGTTAAATAAATAAGTGGAGGGAAAAATGATGAAAAGATTTTTAAGCTTTTTAATTTTATTTATTATTCTATTCTCGTTTCCAGCTTTAAGTTTAGCTGAAATTGATAGAAATGAAACCATCTATGTAAATCTAAATCATGATGGTACCACCAAAAATATAAAAGTAGTAAACCATATTTCAGGAAACTCTAACGAAAAATACTATATGGATTATGGTAAATATGAAAATCTAGAGGTTTTGGTAGATGGCGTTGAACCAATAATCGAAGACGATATAATCAAATGGCCTACAAACTTCTTAAACAATGAAGATATTTACTATGAAGGTACTATAACAAAAAAATTACCTATGAATATAAATATAGATTACTTTTTAGATGGCAAAAGAATTAAAGGAGAAGAACTAGCTAAAAAATCTGGAAACTTTAAAATAAAAATATCTGTTAAAAACAATACTGACTTAACTACCCAATTCCAAATACCGTTAAATCTAGATATATTTTCTGATATAAAAATAAAAAATGGAGTCAGCTCTGTAGTTGGTAAGACTATGACTGTAGTATTTACCCATCTTCCTATTGATGACCAAGAATTTAGTATTGAAGCTAAAGGTAAAGAAATTGAACTAGATCCAATTCTAATATCTTCTACTTTTTCTAATATTTCATTACCTAAAGACTTAGGAGAAAATATAAATAACTTCTCTAAAGGCATAAATGAAATGTCAATAGCTACAAAAGAATTAGAAAAAGGTTCTTCAAAGCTAACAAAGGGTACTATCAGTCTAAAAGAAGGTCTTAAGTCATTAAGTGAAGCAATAGCTAAATTCTACTCAGGTTTTAAAGAGATTGGTAGCAATAGCAAAATGCTGTCTAAAGGTCTATTGGATTTTAATAATGGGTTTAAACTTTTAACTGACAATATGCTAAATTTACAGGATGGAGTCAATAATTTAGATAATGGACTAAATGAATTAAATACTGAGACTCAAAATATTAAGGGAGGAATTTCATCTTTAAACAATGGAGCTAAAGAGTTAAGTAAAGGTTTAGAAGAATTAAGTAATGCCCTTGATGAACTTGATTACAATCATAATGAATTAGTAACATTAGCAGAAAACTTATCGAAAAATAGTGACCCTAAAGTTAGGGCTTTAGCAAAAGGAGTAATACAAGAAGGAATGGCTATAGAAGCTTTGAGTCAAGGTGCAAATGTATCTTCTAAAGGTATGAGTGCCCTTGAAGAAAATGCCAATAAATTGGATTTAGGATTTCAAAAATATAGTACAGGTATCAGTACTATTACAGGTGGATTAAATGAATTAAACCAAGAATTAAAACCCTTACCTGAAGAATTAGAAAATATGTATAATGGACATAGCCAATTAACAGAAGGAATCAATTTTATCTTTACCCAAATTAATCCTATGGAGGAAGGATTAAAAGAACTAAGTAATAAAACCAAATCTTTACCCAGTGAAGTAGATAAAATAACTAATGGTCAAAAAAACATAACCAAAGGTATCGCCGCTCTTAATGATGAAGGACTTGTAAAGGTCAAGGATTCTATAGATGGATTTTCTATATTAGATGAACCCAACTCGAAGGATAAATATACTTCCTTTGTTCATGATAAAAATGAGAATAACACTACACTCCAATTTATAATGCAAACTCCAACTATTAAATTAGAACCTGAAAAAAATGAAGTTGAAATAAAAGTTGAAGAAAAGAAAAACTTTCTCGAAAGATTTTTGGATTTGTTTAGAAAATAATTTTAAAAGGTCTTCTTAACTTACTAAGAAGACCTTTTACTTATTGGTGGAGATAAGGGGATTCGAACCCCTGACCTCTTGACTGCCAGTCAAGCATTCTCCCACTGAACTATATCCCCATTCCTTAAAATAATACTACTTTTCCCTGTTTTGGTCAAGTAAATTTTATATTTATAATTAATCTACTATTTCTATCAAAAAAGGGTATTATATTATAGTAAGATATATATTGCAAAAGGAGTGATGTTAAATGAATCCAATGTTAAAAAAATTAGTAGAGCAAAATTTCTTAACTGAATCTCAAGTTGAGTATTTAGAAAAAGCTATTGGTAGAAAAGAAACTATTATAGTTTCCGGTCATAAAGGCTGGGGAATTCGTCCTTTGATGGCTACTTTAATGGCCGTAGCCAAAATGAATTCTAAAGCAATCCAAGTTAAAGGCTTTGATGATTTAAAAAATGAAGAAGCTGAATATTTCTTAATCCCTGGAATAAATGATATTGATTTTGAAAAATTAATAGCCCAAGCTATGGCTACACCTAATTCAGCTTTCATTAGTATAAAAGATCCAGAACATCCTTATTCAATCTTCAAGCTTTTAAGACAGGTATTTAAAGAAAACAAAGACAATTCTAAAGTATATCAAGTTCTCGAATGTGCTAAAATTGATGATATGCCTAAATTAGTTAAAATCACCCAAATTACCTTAGATGAAAAAGGTAAGCTGATAAAAGTTGATTTTGAAGGCTAGAATTTTTAATATAGTGACGAGTCAATCTCGTCACTATATTAAGGTCTATACTAATGCATTGCAATCCCAGATAACTTTATAGCCTTTTTAGTTACTCCATATACAAATACTGTACCTATTCCATTTATTATTGTAGTTGGAATTACTACAGTTATTATTAACATTTTCATAGAAACGGGTAATCCTATAATAAGAGCAGCAGTTCCTAAAAAAATCGTTCCACTTATAAAAGTTCCTAATGCTCCAATTAAACCAATAATAACAGGGTTAATTTTGAATTTGCTAATATATTTAATAACAAAATATAAAATTAAACATGTAGCTACTTTATCAATTATATTAGGTATTTGACCTCCTGGAAATGTGGTAGTCATAGCAGATAACAATCCTGCTAACAATCCAGCCAATACAGCATTTTCAAGTTTTGAATTCAGCAAAAGGGACACAAACATAAAAGATAGCAGAAAATCAAATTTCATACCACCTAATATGCCTGGTGTAATTTGGTGTAAAATAAATCCAATGGCTAATAGCAATGTTGTAAAAATATTGTTTTTCAATTTCATTATAAGCATCTCCTTTTTTAATTTTCTTGTTCTGTTTTTCCAGTCATTCCAATCATCTTGTTCTGTTCACAACATTCTACTTCACCACCTTTTTAATTAATAAAAAAAGCCCTCCATCCTATACAAGGACGAAAGACTGCTCTCGCGGTACCACCTTAATTAGACTCGAGAAAATGCAACTTCTAACTTTCTTATGTGATTCGGCGAACCATCCA
>NZ_DATHXO010000277.1:0-3753 GCF_035459645.1 Schnuerera sp. | reverse complement strand
ATTTACAGTAGCTATTTTCTACTTTGTTGGCTGTATGTTTGTAGATCCGATTGTAGTGATAGTAATTCTTACTCCAATATTCTACAATGCAGCAATGGCAGCTGGAGTAGATCCAATACATTTAGGAGTATTGATAACTCTTCAAGCAGCTATAGGGTCTGCAACACCGCCCTTTGGATGTGATATTTTTACTGCCTGTGCAGTATTCGATAAATCATATCTAGATTCCATTAAGGGAACTCCACCTTACATAGTTATGCTTATAGGAGTATCTTTATTGGTTATTTTCTTTCCAGAAATTGCATTATTCTTGAGAAATATTGCAATGGCATAATATAAAAACTGTTTTCATTAATGAAGAGGAGGTGGGTAATTGATTAATATAAAACAAGAAGTAGAAGCATTAGAAGAAGAGCTAATTGATCTAAGGCGAGATTTTCACATGCATCCAGAATTAGGTTTTCAAGAATTCAGGACTTCTAAAATCATATATGAATATTTGAATAATCTTGGATTAGAAGTAAAAAAAATAGCTAAAACTGGTGTGGTAGGGCTTCTAAAAGGTGAAAAACCTGGGAAAACTCTAATACTTAGAGCGGATATGGATGCTTTACCAGTAACAGAAAAAACAGGATTAGACTATGCTTCAGTAAACAAAGGTTTAATGCATGCTTGTGGTCATGATGGGCATATAGCCATGTTACTCATTGCAGCAAAGATATTAGTTAATCATAAAGGTCAAATTAGTGGAAATATAAAATTTGTATTTCAACCTAATGAAGAAGAGGCTGGTGCTCTAGATATGATAAAGGAAGGCGTTCTTGAAGACCCTAAAGTCGACGGTGCTTTTGCCATACATTTATGGACTCCGTTAAAAAGTGGAGAAATAGGATTGGCAGAAGGACCGGTTATGGGAGCGTTAGAAGAGTTTGAATTAACTATTATGGGGAAAGCAGGCCATACTGGTTCACCCCATGAAGCAATAGATCCTATTTTAGCATCTACAAATATAATTCAAACATTACAGTCTATACAAACAAGAGAGATAGACCCATTATTGCCTACTGTTATTATGATAGGGAAAATTAATGGTGGCACTGGACGAAATATAATAGCGGATAAAGTTGAGATAGGAGGAACTATAAGATTTTTATTTAAAGATGAAGAAAAGGAAAAAGGAATTTTACTAGAAAAATTTGAAAGGGTTATAAAAGGGATATGTGAAGCGATGAATGTGAAATATAAATTGGATTTTATACCTAGCAATCCAGCTCTTTTAAATAATCAAGACATGGTAAATTATGTTAGGAAAGCATCAATTGAAACTTTTGGTGTAGATGATAATTTTGTTAAATATAGGTCTATGGCTGGTGAAGATTTTGCGGAATTCTCCCAAAGAGTTCCTAGCGTACTATATTTCATAGGTAATGGTAACGAAGAAAAAGAAACTAATTATCCTCATCACCATTCGAAATTTAATTTAGATGAAGACACACTTAAATATGGAGTAGAAATGCATATAAGGACGGCTATAGCCTTTTTAAATAATAAAAATTAAGGGGGATTATGTAATGAAAAAATTTATATTTAGTTTAATTGCGTTAGTGTTAGTTACTGCTTTACTAGTGGGTTGTGGTGGAGAAACAAATACAACGGATTCAACTTCAGAGCCATCAAATGGTGAAGATACAGAACAAGCTGCAAGTAGTGGAGAAACATATCATTGGAGATTTGCACATGAAGAAAATGATGGTAGTATTCAAGATGTTTATGTAAAGAAGTTTGCTGAAGTTCTTGAAGAAAAATCAAATGGAAGAATTACAATAGATATTTATCCAGTTGGTCAAATAGGAGATGCAACTCAACAAGCAGAATTGTTACAAAATGGTGGATTAGAATTTGCGATGATTTCACCAGGAAATACTGGTACATTAGTGCCTGAAAATCAATTATTTTCATTACATTTTTTATTCTCAGAGAACATGGATGTAAATAGAGAAGTATTTAAAACAAGTAAAGCTTTAAATGAAATGTTATCAGAAATATATTTAGAAAAAAATATACAAGTTCTTTCATATTGGACAGAAGGGCCTATGGAGTGGACTACTAGTAAACCAGTTAATACTCCTGATAAATGGAAGGGACTTAAAATGAGAACTATGCCTTCTCCAATGATTGTTGCCTCCTATGAAGCATATGGTGCTAATCCTACACCAGTGCCATATATGGAAGTATATAGCGGATTGCAATTAAATATGATAGAAGGGCAAGAAAACCCATTGTCAGCCATAGAGGAAATGAAATTCCATGAAGTTCAAGATTATTTAACTTTAGGATCTTCAAGTCTATATGTAACTTGTACAACTGTAAATCCAGATTTCTTTAATGGATTACCTGAAGATATTCAACAAATGATTCTAGACACAGCTGATGAATTAGTTGACTTTTCCTTTGAGGTACAAGAAGAACTTAACGGTGGAGCTTTAGATAAAATTGTGGAGTCAAGCGATATAGAAGTAGTCCATTTAACTGAGGAAGAAAGGGAAATGTTTAGAGAAGCTAGTCAAACTGCTTATGAAAAATATGTAGAAATGGTTGGTTCTGACGGAGAGGCAATTTTAAATAAACTTATTGAAGAAATAAAGGAAGTAGAAGCTAAGTATTAATAATAAAAATATTATTTAAAGATATATAAGGAGGCAGAGATATGTATAATAAATTTCCTGATGCTAGAATATTAGATGTTAATTTAACTAAAGGTGAAATAAAAACTAGAATAATTCCTGGGGATATTTATAGGTTATATCCAGGTGGTTCAGCATTAGGATTATATTTAATACTTCAAGATATGGATCCGAAAGCAGATCCTTTATCTCCAGAAAATATGTTAGTGTTTTCAGTATCTCCTTTTACTGGTTTACCCATTAGTGGTACAAGTAGGGTTACTGTTACTACAAAAAGCCCCCTTACAGGCACCATTGGGGATAGTCAAGCTGGAGGTTTTTTCCCTATGCATTTAAAATCCAATGGTTGGGACTCCGTATTGTTTAGAGGAAAATCAGAAAAACCAGTTTATCTATATATTGATGGGGATAAAGCCGAATTAAAAGATGCCCAAAATGTATGGGGAAAGGTAACTGGAGAAGCCGAAGAAATTATTCGAGATGAATTAGATAATAAAGATATAGAAATTGCTCAAATAGGTCCAGGAGGAGAAAACTTAGTAAAGTATGCTTCTATAATAAATATGTGCAATAGGGCTAATGGAAGAAATGGAACTGGTGCTGTAATGGGTTCTAAAAATTTAAAGGCATTAGTAATTAAAAAAGGCAAAGGTTTAGACCCATACGATAAAGAGGGGTTTTCTGAGTTTTCAAAACGAGTAGTAAATATGATTAAAGAAAATCCTAATGTGGAAGGATTAGGGGAACATGGTACCGATGGAGATTTAGAAGAATTTAGCAATGATGGTTTTTTGCCAACTAAGAATTGGACTACTGGATATTTTCCAGAAGGAGCTAAAAACATTACAGGTACCACAATGAGTGAAACTATATTGAAGAAAAGAGATACTTGTTATGGTTGTGCAGTAAGATGTAAAAGGGTAGTAGAAGTACCAGGAGTAGTAGATCCCCTATATGGTGGTCCAGAATATGAAACTGCTGCAGCTTTAGGTTCCTACTGTGGGATTAAAGATTTAGAAACTGTATCTTTGGCTAATCAACTTTGCAATATGTATGGAATAGATACTAT
>NZ_DATHXO010000276.1:0-5347 GCF_035459645.1 Schnuerera sp. | reverse complement strand
AGTATCTTCTGAAGTTCTAATTCTTCTTTCAATATACTTGAAACATTGGCAATATCTTCCCTAAAACTTTCCAATTTATTCAATTCTAAACCAGCTTCAAACAAAGCTTCAGCATATCTTTTCCCTACTAATTTTGCCATTCTTTTGTACCTACCTCATCCACAAATTTTTCAATTAAATCCTGTTGAGAAGCCATGTCTACATTCTTATCAATTATCTTAGAAGCAATTAAAACAGCCATCTCTCCTGCTTGCATCTTTACATCTAAAAGAGCTTTTTCTCTTTCAGCTTGAATTTCTCTTTTTGCTTTTTCAACAATATTTTCTGCTTCTTTTTTTGCTTCAGCTATTATATCCTCTTTTATCTCTTCTCCTCTTTTTCGACCATTTTCAATTATTTCTTGAGTTTCTTGTTTAGCCTCTAAAAGTTTTGATTCATAATCTGATTTCAATGTCATAGCTTCTTCTTTTAATGTTTTAGCTCCATCTATATCATTTTGAATTTTTTCTTTTCTTTTGTTTAGAATGTTTGAAACTGGTTTATATAATAGTTTCCTAAGTCCAAAAAATAAAATCAATAATGCTATCCAGGTTAAAACTACTGACAACAGATCTGGTATTACCCTTACATCAAACATTGCTAAGCCTCCTTTTCATAAGGGGTATTTTGAGACGGGTTCCCATCAAGAGGGATACCCACCTCTTTATAATCCTAAGTTTAAATATGCAGCTAATAGTGGTCTAACGAATAATAGAATTATAGCTATAACTAATCCGTAGATACCAGTTGTCTCTGCTACTGCTTGCCCTAAAAGCATGGTTCTAGTAATATCTGCTTGAGCTTCTGGTTGTCTTCCTACTGCTTCTGTTGCCTTTGCTGCTGCATTACCTTGCCCGATACCAGGACCTATACCTGCTATCATAGCTAAACCTGCACCTATTGCTGAACATCCTAATATAAAAGCTTCACTTGTTATTCCTTCTAACATATTAATGTCCTCCTCCCAATTTTTAAAAAATTTTATTTTCTTTAATCTAAATTACCACCAATAAATATCATAGTTAACATAGCAAATATAAATGTTTGTAATACTCCTGCAAACAAATCAAAATATGCATGTAATGGTGGGGCGATTAATGGTGCAAATAATCCTAAAGCTTGATATATAAGCCCCATTATTATAACTCCACTTAAAATATTTCCAAATAAACGGAAAGATAAAGATACCGGATTAGCTATCTCTCCAATTATATTAAGGGGAGTTAAAAATGCCATAGGCTCTGTAAAACTTTTTAAGTAGCCACCAAATCCTTTGTTCTTTAAACCATAGAACTGAGTCAATGTAAACGTAACCAATGCCAAGGCAAGAGTCACACTATAATCAGATGTAGGTGGCGTAAAACCAACTAGTCCAAATAGATTGGCAAATAGTAAAAATGCCATAAGGGCAAATATGTAAGGAGCAAACCTTACATGTTTTTCTCCCATAGTCTGTTTAACTAAATTGTCAACTGCTTCAACAGCCATTTCAATCACATTTAGAAAGTTGGAAGGTTTATCATCTGCATTTACTTCCTTAACCTTCCTATTTACTATTGCTGCAAAGATAAGTAATAATATTACTACAATGTACATATTAACAACAGTATCTGGTATTAACATTGATCTACCAAATAAGTTTACTGTAAACTCTATTTTCAAATATCTCCAACCTCCTTTCTTCCAATCCTATATAATAGTATAACAAAATTTCTTAAATGTGATTAGTCTTTATTGTTTTTCTTTCGTTTATTGCTATAAATTGCAGAAGTAACAATTGCTATCTTTATCATAAATAGTCCAAATGCTGTTGTGAAAAAATTTAAATAATCTGCTATAGCTGCTACAATAAGCACTATTGCATAGATAAAATATCTAATAAAGTAATGTAATATAGAATAATTATAAGCTTTTGACGGTTTCATGGTTACTGCTCTTTTAGAAGTTTTTTCTATCAATTTAAAGCCTAGTATACTAATAGTGGTCCCAAATATATAACCTAATACATAAGGCTTTGAATCCTTTATCCCTATAAACATTATTCCAATAACAATCAAGCTATATACTATAGTTTTCCTAATTATTACATATACTATATTATTATCATCAAACATAATTTCACTTCCTATTGTTCCTATCTTTATCTGCCAGTTTGAATAAATTCAAAAACCCAGCTATAGCACCTAATATAATGAATATTAGAGTAAATATCATTTCAGTTCCAACTTTTTTATCGATAAATCCACCTAAATATACCCCCATAATTATAGGAGTAATTATAGATAAACCTATTTGAGTTATTAAACTTAAATTTTGAAGCATGTTTTTATTATTCTTTTTATTCAAACTACCAACTCCAAACAATAGCTCGTTAAATATGTAACTATTTGTAAATATTAATTTTCATATAATATAAATATACTTTAAATTCGATAAAATTGCAAATATTTCTTGTTAAAAAAATAGATTATTTAAAGGTTTTCTTCAATAGTTTGTCTTATTTTTCACATATAGGGCTTAAGGTTTTTATTATTAAAATACCAAAAGAACCCTTTAAAGGGTTCTTCTATACTTCCATTTTTATTAATGCATCTGATATTATTAATTTAGCTTCCGTAGCTTCTTGAACTTGTTCTACTGTAAATTCTGGATTGATTTCTTTTAATACTACTCCTTCATCTGTAATTTCCATTACTCCCATTTCAGTAACTATCATATCCACTTGTTTTGCTGCGGTTAAAGGTAGATTACATTTTTTAAGAATTTTATGATTTCCTTTCACTGTGTGTTCCATGGCAATAATTACCTTTTTAGCTCCTACAACTAAATCCATAGCACCGCCCATTCCTGGAACCATCTTTCCTGGTATCATCCAGTTAGCTAAATTCCCTTCTTCATCTACTTGTAAGGCACCTAAAACCGTTACATCTACATGACCACCACGGATAATTCCAAAGGATACTGAAGAGTCAAAGAAAGCTCCTCCAGGTAATATGGTAACGCATTGACCTCCAGCATTTACTATATATTCATCCTCTTCTCCCGTTTTAGGAGCTGGTCCTAATCCTATAAAACCGTTTTCCGATTGAAAATATACGTCCACATTTTCAGGAACATAATTAGCTACCATAGTCGGTAGTCCAATACCTAAATTTACTATATCTCCATCTTTTAATTCCTTAGCAACTCTTTTAGCTATTATTTCTTTTATCTTTGCTCTATCCATTATTTGTCACCTCCAACAGCAATATAATCAATAAATAATCCAGGAGTAACAACATGGTTTGGATCTATTTCCCCTACTTCTACTAAATTGTCAGCTTCAACTATTACTGTATCTGCTGCAGTTGCCATAAGGGTGTTAAAGTTTCGAGTAGCTCCATAGTAAACTACATTTCCAGATTTATCTACAGTATTTCCCAGCAATAAAGCTATATCTGCTTTCAATGGTAATTCTAACAAATATTCTTTTCCGTCTATTTCTATTTTTTGTTTTCCTTCTTCAACTACTGTGCCTACACCCGTTGGAGTTAATATACCTCCAAGCCCAGCACCAGCAGCCCTTACCTGTTCTGCTAATGTACCTTGCGGTACTAAAACAACCTCCATTTCACCGGAATTCATTTGATTTCCTGTTTCTTTGTTGGTTCCCACATGGGAAGCTATTAGTTTCTTAATTTGCTTGTTTACCACTAATTTCCCTACACCTGAATCAACAAAACCAGAATCATTACAAATTAATGTTAAATCTTTAACACCTTTCTCTACTAATGCATCTACCAGCTTATGAGGAGTACCACAACTTAAGAATCCGCCAACCATAATGGTCATACCATCTTTAACATGGTCAATAGCTTCATCTATTGTAACTACCTTTGCCATAAAAACACCTCCATGATGCGACTAGTCGCAAATTTTAAATTTTGAATTGTGAATTGTGAATTGTAAATTAAACTTTTCATTCACAATTCAAATGCATAAAATCATTGTTTGTTATGATTTTATCAAAGTTTTTGTAGCTTATCAACAACTAATTCTAAACAATCTTTTTAGCAATTAAATTTCAACCATTTGATAGTTAAGCGATTATCGCTTAACTATCATAGCTATTCCTTGTCCGCCGCCTATACATAAGGTCGCCAGTCCATTTTTAGATTCTCTTTTTTCCATTTCATATAGTAGGGTAACCAAAATTCTAGCTCCCGAAGCACCTATTGGATGTCCTAGGGCTATAGCTCCTCCGTTTACATTTGTTTTATCTATATCTAATCCTAAATCCTTAACTACTGCTAAAGATTGGGCAGCAAAAGCTTCATTTGCTTCTATTAAATCCAAATCTTTTATTTCCATTTTAGCCTTTTCTAATGCCTTTCTAGTTGCTGGTATAGGTCCTGTTCCCATTATCTTAGGATCTACTCCTGCTGAAGCATAGGATACAATAGTTGCTAAAGGCTTAATCCCTAGTTCTTTTGCTTTTTCCTTTGACATAAGGACTAAAGCTGCTGCTCCATCATTAATTCCTGAAGCATTTCCTGCTGTTACTGTACCATCTTTTTTGAAAGCTGGTCTTAATTTTGCCATACCTTCTATTGTTGAACCAAATCTTGGATGCTCATCAGTATCTACAACTATTGGATCTCTTTTTCTTTGTGGGACTTCTACTGGAACTATTTCATCTTTAAATGTTCCACCCTTTATGGCTTTTTCTGCTCTCAATTGGCTATTTAGAGCAAATTCATCTTGCTCTTCTCTGGAAAGATTCCATTGTTCTGCTATGTTCTCAGCCGTTATACCCATATGGTAATCATTAAATATATCCCAAAGTCCGTCTTTAACCATATAATCTTCTATAATTCCGTCTCCCATCCTTTGTCCCCATCTAGCTTTCTTCAATAAATAAGGTGCTTGAGACATATTTTCAGTACCACCAGCTACTATTATATCCGCTTCTCCTGCCATCACAGCTTGAGCTGCTAAAGCTACAGTTTTAAGTCCTGAACCACATACCTTATTGACGGTATAGGAAGGTACCTCTACCGGAATTCCCGAATGAATTGAAACCTGTCTTGCCACATTTTGGCCTAATCCTGCTTGTAGTACGTTTCCGAATATAACTTCTTCTACCATATCTGGCGTAATATTTGCTCTTTTCATTGCTTCCTTAGCTGCAACAGTGCCTAATTCTACTGCTGACACATTTTTAAAACTGCCTCCAAAAGTTCCTATAGCTGTCCTAACTCCAGAAGCAATAACAACTTCTCTCATATTCTTACCTCCCATTTTTATTTTTATATATAATCTTGTCATT
>NZ_DATHXO010000275.1:0-5717 GCF_035459645.1 Schnuerera sp. | reverse complement strand
AGGGTGTTCTAACAATCCATAATAATGAGACTCATCTTTAAAGGACTCTTCTCCACTTAGTGCACCTGGTAACAATCTTATAATAGATTCTATTAAGACCATAGCTGGTATTTCTCCTCCTGTTAAAACATAGTCTCCAATAGAAATTTCTAAATCAACATAATTTTCTACAATTCTATTATCTATACCTTCATAATGACCACATAATAATATTAAATGTTTCTGTTTAGATAACAAGTTAGCTAGTTTTTGATTGTAAACCTTTCCTTGGGGTGATAAATAGATTACCATAGAATTATCGATTTTAGTCTTTTTTATTGCTTCATAAATAGGCTCAGGTTTCATCACCATACCAGGACCGCCACCAAAGGGATAATCATCAACCCTTTTATGTTTATCTTCTGAAAAATCTCTAATATTTATTTTATTTAAAGACACTAAACCCTTATCAATAGCTCTGCCTATAATACTCCAACTTCCCAAAAAATCAAATATCTCTGGAAATAAAGTTAATATATCAATTTTCATACTATCATTCCTTCAATAGGGTCAATTACTATCTTTTTACTAAGTATATCTATACTTACAACAAATTCTTTTACTGCAGGTATTAGATATTCTTTATTTTTTTCATTGTTCTTTACTACATATACATCATTACTTGCATATTTCATAACATCAGTAACTATACCGATTTTCTCTTCTTCGGTATTATAGACAGTACAATCTATGATATCAAAAATAAAGAAATGATTTTTAGGAAGTTTAACTTTATCATCTTCATCTATATAAATATATGCTTCTTTATAGCGGAGGACATCATTTATATTGTTAAATTCCTTCAATTTTAAAATTGCTAGTCCATTAATATACTTAACTTTTTCAACTTCAGCTTTATATTTATTTTCGCCTATATAAATTATATTTAAACTACTAAATCTATTGACATCATCAGTTAAAGGATATACTTTAAGCTCTCCTTTAATGCCATGAGTATTCATTATCCATCCAACTTTAATATAACCCATATTTTCACCAACCAAATTATAGTAGAAAGGGTACCTTAAAAGGCACCCTAGAAGTTTTACCTTTGCAGGTAGAAAATACCATATTATTGAATAATTTCCACCACTACCCTTTTATTCTCTTTAATAGCAGCTGCCTTAACCACTGTCCTAATAGCTTTTGCAATTCTACCTTGTTTCCCAATTATTTTACCCATATCTTCTTCTGCTACTTTTAACTCAATTATAACAGATTGGGTTCCTTCTATTTCATTAACTTCTACATCATCAGGATTATCTACAAGTGCTTTAGCTATTAACTCAACTAATTCTCCCATTTTAGCACCTCCTAGAGATTATTCTTCAGAATCGGTTTCCTTATTCTTATCATATATGCCATTTTCTCTAAACAATCTGTCAACAGTATCAGTAGGTTTAGCTCCATTGTTTAACCATTGGGTAGCTTTTTCATCATCTATCTTAACTGTTTTTGGTTCAGTTAATGGATTATAATAGCCAATTTCCTCGATAAATCTTCCATTTCTTGAGGTTCGAGAATCAGCAACAATTATTCTATAGAAAGGGTTTTTCTTTGCACCCATTCTTCTAAGTCTGATCTTTACAGCCATTTTTCCACCTCCTTCAAATTTTATGTCTATCTAGAAAAAGGGGAATCCTGATTTCCCTTTTTTCTTCATGGATTTTTCCATATCAGTAAATCTTTTCATCATTTTTTTAGTATCTTTAAACTGCTTAAGCAGTTTATTTACATCTTGTACAGTTGTACCACTGCCTTTTGCTATCCTTTTTCTTCGCCTACTATCTATAATAGAAGGATCATTTCTTTCTACAGAAGTCATAGACTGAATAATAGCTTGAATTTTAACAATATCTTTTTCATTTACATCAAGATTTTTTAGAGCTTTGGAATTTATTCCAGGTATCATTCCGAGAAGCTCATCCAGAGGTCCTAAATTTTTCATTTGATCTATCTGATCCAAAAAATCATCAAATGTAAACTGTTGTGATCTAATCTTTCTTTCTAGTTCTAATGCTTTCTTTTCATCAATGGAAGATTGGGCTTTTTCTATTAAGCTTAATACATCGCCCATTCCCAATATTCTAGAAGCCATTCTATCAGGATGAAAAGACTCTAACTGATCTAATTTTTCACCCATACCTATATATTTAATAGGTTTTTCTGTGACTGCCCTAATTGAAAGAGCAGCTCCTCCTCTTGCATCCCCATCTAATTTTGTAAGTACAACTCCTGATATTTCAAGTTTGTTATTAAAAGTTTCTGCTACATTTACTGCATCTTGACCAGTCATTGCATCAACTACTAATAAAATTTCTTGAGGAGATACAGCATTATCAATATTTTCTAATTCATTCATTAAATCATCATCTATATGGAGCCTACCAGCAGTATCTATTATTATACAGTCATTACCATTTCTTTTTCCATGCTCAACAGCTGCTTTTGAAATATCTACAGGATTATTTTTATCTCCCATAGTAAACACGGGGACATCAACCTTTTCACCAACAACCTCTAACTGTTTTATAGCTGCAGGACGATATACGTCACAAGCTACTAACAAAGGTCTTTTATTTTGCTTTTTAAGATTATAAGCCAATTTTCCAGCTGTGGTAGTTTTTCCAGCACCTTGCAATCCACACATTAAAATAACAGTTGGAGGAGTTGAGGCAAAATTTAGTTTAGTTTCTTTTTCTCCCATCAATTTAGTCAACTCTTCATTAACAATTTTGATTACTTGTTGCCCAGGAGTTAAACTTTCCATTACCTCTGATCCAATAGCTCTTTTTTTAATATTCTTTACAAAGTCCTTAACAACCTTAAAATTAACATCTGCTTCTAGAAGGGCAAGTCTTACTTCTCTCATAGCTGAATCAACATCTTTTTCTGAAAGTTTTCCCTTCCCTTTTAATTTTCCCAATGCATTTTGTAATTTTTCAGATAAAGATTCAAAAACCATTAATTAACGACCTCCTGGTTATTGTCAATTATTTTTCTTATTATCTCCTTTAGGTCTTTAACACTATTTAGCATTATTTGATTGTCAATATTTTTAGATTCTTTTTCTATGGTATCTATAAGTTGGAATATTTTATCTATTTCTTCAATGCTATATTTAAATTTGTTCACTAATCCTAGGTTTTTTTCATACTCATATAAATTTTCCTCTGCTCTTTTCAGCGTATCATATACACTTTGACGGCTAATGCCTAGCTCTTCGCCTATTTCAGCTAAAGATAGATCATGAACATAGTACAGTTCAATAGCTGTAAACTGCCTTTCACTTAACAATTTACCATAAAAATCAAATAAAATACCTACTTCTACTAACTTTTCAAACATAAAATCACCAAATAAATAGTATTGTCAAGTTTTTTACTTGACAGTACTATTCTAGTATAACCTAATCTATTTGTCAATATAAAAAATAATTTTAATTATTAAAAATTGCTTCAACAAAATCATCAATGTTGAATTGTTGTAAATCATCAATTTTTTCACCAATTCCTACTAATTTCACTGGCAATCCTAGTTCAGACTGAAGGGCTATTACAACTCCACCCTTTGCAGTTCCATCTAATTTTGTTAACACTACACCTGTTATATCGCAAACTTCCTTGAATACTTTAGCCTGAGAAATTGCATTTTGTCCAGTAGTAGCATCTAAAACCAATAAAACTTCTTTTTTTGCTTCTGGATACTCTCCTTCTACAACGCGAAATATCTTATTTAATTCATTCATTAAATTCTTTTTATTATGAAGTCTCCCAGCAGTATCACATATTAATATATCGGATTTCCGCGCTTTAGCCGCTTGTATACCATCATAAATTACTGCTGCTGGATCCGCCCCTTCACTATGGCTAATAAGATCTGCTCCTGAACGATTACTCCATTCTTCAAGTTGTTCTATAGCTGCAGCTCTAAACGTATCTCCTGCTGCAATAATTACTTTTTTGCTTTCCTTTTTTAAGTTATAAGCCAACTTTCCAATTGTAGTGGTTTTACCAACTCCATTTACACCTACAACTAATATTATTGCTGGCAATGGTTTAATATTTAGAGTATTTTTTTTCCCAGATTCTTTCATAATTTCTTTTATTTCTTCTTTTAATAACTTTTTTACCATTTTTGGTTCAGTAATTTTCTCTTTTTTCACTCGTTCTTTTAGTCCTTCTGTAATCTTCATTGTAGTATTTATCCCTACATCGGCAGTAACTAAAATTTCTTCTAAATCATCAAATAATTCTTCGTCAATTTTTCCATAAGACTTAAGAATACTATCTATCCTATCAGTCATGCCTTTTCTAGTTTTATCTAAACCAGCTTTAAGCTTGTCTAAGAAACTCAAAGTTGGTTTCTTTTCTATCTTTTCCTCTTCATCTTCTTGTTCGTCCTTTTTCAACAAGGACTCATTATCTACTTTTTTTTCTATCTTTTCTTTATCTTCTTTATTCCATTTAAAAATATTTTTGAACATTCAAATCCTCCTTAACTAGCTATTTCTTCTACATTATCTGTTAATTTGATAGATACTATTTTGCTTATACCTTCTTCTTCCATAGTTACTCCATATAGTACATCTGCCATTTCCATTGTACCTTTCCTATGGGTTATCATAATAAATTGAGTATTGCTAAAGAAATTTTTCAGATAATTGGTATATCTACTAATATTTGCTTCATCTAAAGCAGCATCAATTTCATCCAATATGCAGAATGGCGTAGGTTTTATCTTAAGTATTGCAAATAACAGAGCTACAGCAGTTAATGACTTTTCTCCTCCTGATAAAAGGGTAAGATTCTGTAACTTTTTCCCTGGAGGTTGAGCCTTTATTTCTATTCCACAAGTCAAAATATCCTCTTCATCTTCTAAAACTAAACTAGCCTTACCCCCATCAAACAATGTAGCAAAGACTTCATTAAATTCTTCATTGATTTTATTAAAATTATATAAAAATTGATTTTTCATTTTGGACTCCATATCCATAATAACTTGATGCAGATTTTCTTTAGCTAGCAATAAATCTTCATGTTGCTTAGATATAAACTCAAATCTATTCTTTACAACTTTATATTCCTCAATAGAATTTAAATTTACCGTTCCTATTTTTTTAATTTTACCCTTTAATTTGTTAACTTCATTCTTAGCTTTATCTAAATCATCTATCTCAATCCACAATTCAAGTGCCTCATTGTATTCTAATTCGTAGTCTTCCAATAATTTAGAGTGGATATTATCTAATTGAACACTATATTTAGTTTCTTTTAAGTCCCAATTATTTATAACTTTCCCTAATTCGTTTATTTCTTCATTTATATTATTTAATTTATCCTGTTGAAAATAATAGTCTTCCATTAGAATATCTTTTTCATTTTTCAGCATTGCAAAATCTTTGTCCTGTTTTTCTTTTAAATTAGTAAATTTAGATATCTCTTCCTTAAGATTCAACATTTCATTTGTTATATTTTCTATTTCTTTATTGTTTTTCAATAATTCTTCTTTTTTTATTTTTATTAGATTATTAGGCAGGAATACGGTTGGCTGGCCCTCGCCACCACAGTGGTGGTTCTGGGTTCTGGTGTGATTCTGTATCCGGTGGCCAAGCTGCTGAAGCTGAACCTGAAAACCTTCCTGCCACCGATGATGTTCAACAACTCCGGCAACATGGG
>NZ_DATHXO010000274.1:0-3202 GCF_035459645.1 Schnuerera sp. | reverse complement strand
ATAGTTTGATACTGCAGCTTTTGTTGCCTTTGCTACCATTTCAGTATCAGCTTGTTCTTTCATATATACTAAAACTTCTGCCAGACCTTCTTTTTCTAGGTCAGTTTTAACTTCCAATTGAATCTTTTCTGATGCTTCTTTCTGTAATTCTACTTTTGCTGAATCAATCTGATTTTCCTGTGCATTCACAATTGATGTGAAATTCCCCAATACCATAATCATTATGATTAGCAGCGAAAGCATCTTTGAAACTCTCTTGTTTTTTAACATAAACCATTATCCCCCTTTAATCCTCATAGTTTTAATAAGCTTACTATTCAATTTGCACCTCCTTACTTTTATTTTCAAGAGGGTCTTGTGGCAAACCACAAGACCCTCTTGTGGTTTATAAAAATATAAATTTATTTACCTTATTAATCTTAATAAAACCTTACATCAAACATATAATCATTTTATGTTATTGTAACTATATTTAAATTAACATTTTATTGATATCTGTCATTTTCCAGTGTGGGATAGGATAAGATATGATGGGATAGGAAGGGGCTTGTTAATAGAACACAATACCCCTTTTCCTAGTTTCTAGTCAACTAACTCTTAAAAACTATTTCTTTCTATTTCCCAAAATTATATTGATTACCGTCTTTGTCAAAATATATTACTGTTTTTGGCAAACTTCCGGTATCTACTGGATTACCTTCTGAATCAATATAGGTATTACTATCTATTTTCTTATAGACTTCATTATCTTCATTAAACCACTCTATGAATCTTAGTTGAACTCTTGGATTGTTGTTAAGGTAGTCTATATCATATGCCTCATTGCCTACTATCACAGTATTTTCAGGAAGATCATCTATTTTCCCTACTATAGTAATCTTTCCTGATGCTATTTTGGCATTTCTTTTTCCGTCGACGCCAACATAAACTACTTCAACCTGTAAATCAGATGCAATTAATCCTTTTGGAGCTGTAAAATTACCAACATAGGTTCCAGAGCTTACCTCCTCCATTGGTATTCCCTCAGAATTGGTTCCCATTTCAAAAGGTAACATTATCTTATAAGATGCTGTTCCACCAGTAGGTGCATCGAAGCTTATTTCTACTGACTCTCCTGTTTCTAGTATGGTATCTTCTGCAGGTCGAACATTTGAAATTATAGATGTGGAATCTATAGTTATTTCCTTTCTGGTTGCATGGTCTGCTAAATCATATAAAGTAAACTCAAATACATTCTCTCCACCTATTAAATCTAAAGTCAAATCTATAACTTTTTCCACTGGGTCAACTTCTAATAATGGTTCTTCATAAAGATATATTTGGCTATCACCTAAGAATAATCTCAAATATCCAAGGTTATCAAACATTCTAATCTTCAATTCAGCTTTATGATTTTCGTCATCTATTCCAGTAACTACTATATCCAATTGAGGTGGTGTTGTATCAACATAGAACCTTCTCACTATACTTCCTTTTGCACCTGCTTTAGATATAGCCTCAACACTAATCTCTTTATATCCATCTTCTAAATCAATATCTTTATTAAAACTATAAGCAGAACCTGAATATAATATTGTAGATGGATCATCTGGATCTTGTATATCTACATGATCTAAATATTCAAATTCTGTTTCTTCACCATCGATCATTAACTTATCTAATAACTCAAACCTTGTAATATAACCTTCAAAACGAACTTGATTACTAGTATATACTTCAAGTAATTTTGGTTGAAGTAAGAATATATAAGGGTCAGCATTATCTATAGCAACAGTTATTTCAGCAAATGCAGTATTGTAAGCATTATCTACCGCTATTATTTCCACTATATTATTTCCTACATATCCACTCATATCTATTTCATAAAACTTTTTATCTGGATTAGCTATTATTAGCTCGTCATCAATTATTTCACCATTGACACTTACTACAAAACCTAAGATCCCAGCATTCTCTTCTATCACTTTCCAAGAAACTTTATTAGTTTCTTCATCAAAAGTCAGTTCAGTTATCTCTGGTGGTACCGTATCTACAGTTATTGGTATCCTTTTAGATTGTTTCTCTGCCTTGTCATAATGAGCCTTAGTCTCAATCTCGTAATAATAATCACCATCATGTACTATTTCCCCATTTACATCTCCAAACCACCATGCATCCATTATCATGGAAACAGGAGAATACCTACCTCCATCTATATAATTCTTTTTCTGATATTCTTCCATTAAAATTGTTCTTAGAAGATTTCCTTCTCCATCTAATATGTTATAATTAACAACTTCTGAATTTCTTAAAAATGATAGATATGGAAGAACATTATCTGTACCAAATATCAAACCATCAATTGTTCCAGGACTCATAAATATCTGATTAGGCGTAGAATAATAATAAGCCTCTCCTTCTGAATCCACATAAAGCATACCTGAAGCATTGAAATAAGATGATTCTTCTTTGTCTATGAATCTCATTCCATCAAGTATATCTGGTTCACTCCAATCTCCATAAAATCCAACATATGGAATTGAAATTTTTGGATTTTCATCTTGAGGATCAGTTAAAATCACAAATCCTTCAACAAACATATTTCGGTAAATTAAATTATCTGTACCAATGTCCACCCTAACTTCAAATTCTATTTCTCCATTACCAGGAATAGTTATGTTTGTTGGCACATCAACATTTGCATTAGAAATATAATCAGATGTCAATGAGTTCAAATTGGTCTCAGGAAAAATATAATCCATTAAAACCTTTACATCTACGTTATAGATCATATCTTCTTGGGAATCATTTATAGCTTTAAAATTCATGGTAAAAGATGTATCTTGAAAATCCTTTAATTCTACTTTAGCCTCATTTGTTCTAGCGTCTACCAATCTAACAGGAGTACTAATAGCCCCATAAAGATTCATTAGTCCTGCTCCTTGTCTCCTTGGAGAATATTCATATCCATATTCATCACAGACTATATTTGCAGTGTTTGTTAGTAAGACTTTTGCAAGTTTCGTTTGTTCCGCCAAACTTAAATTACCATAAATTTCGTGTTCTTTTATAAATTCCATAACAATTGCGGCTCCACCAGCAACATGGGGTGCTGCCATAGATGTACCACTCATCATTCCATATTTATCGTTATTTAATGTGGAATAAATCTGTCCACCTGGTGCAGTAATTTCTGGTTTTAATTCTAATGATGGCGTAGTAC
>NZ_DATHXO010000273.1:0-4159 GCF_035459645.1 Schnuerera sp. | reverse complement strand
ACCTACTATTACAGGAAGCGATAGAGTGATTAAAGATATATTAATAGATCTATATAATTATTGTAATCCAAGCAATAATATTATAGATAGCATAGATTATATTAGGCATGGAGAAGAAGGATTAGAAACGGCTCTATATATGAATTCTGCAAATAAGGTACTTATGATGTTAAGGGGTTATGAAGATGGATTTGTTTCATTTTGGCAATAGAAATACTCTTGTACAATTGGAAAATGATGAATTTAATCTATTTATAATTGGAGAGAATCCTCGTGAAAAGACCAGGATCTTAAAGAACAATTTAAATCAACCAGCAACTATAAAAATATTTGAGGGACATAATAAGACAACCTTGAAAACGATTACAGATTATGGAGATTTGGCTTTAAATCTAGGGAATACAATGATGCCTTGTTTTTTTGAAGATGGACAATATCAATTAGTGTTAGAAAAAAAGAAAAATAAAGATAGTAATTATGACATTTTTCATAGTGGAATTAGAATAACGGAGGGTTTTCAATCAATTGGTGGCTCTTTAATTGGTATAATAGATTTTTCTTCAGATATTGGATATACAGTTATAGATATTTTGAAAGATGGGGTTAAGCTTTTGAAACTAGTATTAGAAGTTTTTCCAAGCAAATTAGATTATTATAACGACTATCAAGAGTTAATAATGGAGATTAATGAAGAAGTAGTTTCTTTAGCTTTCAAATTTATAGATAAAACATACTTGACAGGAAAATTAATTGATACTGACCATCAGACTAATATAGAATATTTGAGTATTTTAGATATAATTTTTGATGATTTAGAATCTGCTTTAAAAAGGATTATAAGTAATTTTAAACACAATGTAATTACATATGAGAGTTTAACTAATGTACATAAAGCCAAAAGAGTTTCTAATAAGACTAGGAAGTATATTAGAACCCATGGAGATTCTTTAATTAAATCAGAAAAAGGTTTTATAAATATAAACAATTCATTTTACTACACTGAAAAGCTAATTGAGGAAAAGAAAGTAACAACCATTGATATTTTTGAAAATAGATTTGTAAAATACATGATTCAAAAGATTATTAAGCGATTAAAATTCATAGAAATTAATTTAGATTCTGATGATGAAAGAGAAAATAAAACCTTAATATTTATTAGGAAAAAGATAAAAGTCTTAGAAATGTATTTAAACAATTATTTTCAAGGTATTAGGGATTTAACAGGCAATAAAAGCATGAGTTTAGTTTTTCAAATGGCTCCAGGCTACAAGGATATGTATAAAAAATATACTATGTTGAATAAAGGATTAGACTTAGGTGATGATTTATTTAAAATTACACCTAAAAAACTTTATTCACTATATGAAATATGGTGTTATTTAAAGATTCACAAGATATTATGCGATTTAGGCTATGAAGTTGAGGAATATGGTATTTTACAATATAAAGATAATGGTATATATCTATCATTATTGCAAGATTCTCAATCCAAGATGGTATATAAGAGTAATAAAAACAAATTGGAATTATGGTACAACAAATCCTATACTATGCCAACTACAGACCAAAGGCCAGATACAGTTTTACATATTAGGAATTTAAACGATAAGGATAATAGAATGTATATTTTCGATGCAAAGTATAGAATATCAGTGGAAAAGGGTAGGATTGGTCCAATGGTTGAAGATATAAATGTTATGCATAGATATAGAGATGCTATTGTATCTAAAATGAGTGATGATTTTCACTATAAATATGATACCTTTGGTGCCTATGTTATGTTTCCTTATGGAAATGAAGAAGATTTTTTAAATCATAAATTTTATAAAAGTATTGAAGAAGTTAATGTAGGAGCATTTCCAATGCTTCCAGGTAGTACAAAACTTATTACAAAACATCTAGAGAAGATAATTAATCAATCTCACTTAGAGGCTAAAAGTGAGAGAATTTCAATAGATGAATACGATGATTATGCTAAGTTTAAATTAGAAAATGTGATGGTTGTAAATGTAAAGGATAAAAAACATTTTCGGGCATATAAGGATTTTAAATTTTATCATATACCTGAAAAAAGATTATCCAATGTAAGACTTGGGATAGAATATTTAGCTTTTTATCAATCTAAAAAGTCTTTTGGTGAAGAAGGAGGAATTAAATATTTCGCTAAAATTAATAATATAATTAAATATAAAAGGGGAGAATGCAAGGAATTGACTGCTAGGAAAGGAACCGAAAATGAGCGGTATCTTAGATTTGATTTAGAGAGCATTCAAGAAATTAGCCATATAAAACCGATTCAATCTGGGACCCAATTAGTATCATATACCACACTCTATTTATTAAAAAACGCCCAAAACATGCATGAACTAAAACTTAAAAGCAATTTAGAAATAGAAGTTTATAAAAAACTTAAAGAGATATCAAATAAAAAGGGATATAATATTAGAAAAGAAAATGACAAATATATTTTGAATGGAAATACTATTGAAATAATAGAGGGAAAAGTAATAAGAGCAAATGGGCAGGTTTCAAATTTAAAGAATTTTGAAAAGCTGGTGGATTAAAGGAAAAAGGGATTATTATCTAATTGACTACTTGGAAAGTTAGAAGGAGAGGCGTTAATGAATTTAATCAATAACAGCCTTCCTACGCCAATTACCTTTTTTATAAAAAATAGTATTAATAATCGCACCCACTACCCAAGAAGTTAATAATGAAATAAATATTGATTCTGGCCTTCCTGTGGGATACTCTGCACTTCGTGTTAAATAAGCAAGACCATAGGCAACAGGTACACGGATAACAACTGTAGTAATCAGTGAAATCCACATAGGTGTAATAGTATCACCGGCACCACGCATAACTCCAGACAAAGATTGGGTTATAGCCATTGCAATATAGCCTGCTGCAAGAATTCTCATCATATGCATACTTAAATCAACTAATTCTTTTGTATTAGTGAAAATTCCCATAAGATGTTTGCCAAAAATTAAAATTAAAATTGTTATAGTAGTGGAAACTCCAACAGCAATTTTAACACCATCCTTAGTCCCTTTTTCAACTCTATCTAATTTTTTTGCTCCTACATTTTGTCCAGTATAGGTTGTCATTGCGCTTCCAAAAGAAAAGTTTGGCATCATAGCAAATCCATCTACCCGCATGATAATTACATTGGCAGCTATAACCATTTCACCAAAACTATTGGTAAGAGATTGTACAACAATCATTGCAAGGGAAAATATTGCCTGTGTTAAACCTGAAGGTAATCCTAGTTTTATAAGTTTAATTGAATATTCTTTTTTTAGTTTCAGCATTTCTAAGTTTAAAGTAAAAGTATTTCTCATATTAATTAATTTAATGACACAAAGTACTGCTGATATTGATTGAGCTATAATAGTTGCTAGGGCAACGCCTGGAACACCCATATTAAATTTTGCAACAAATAAAATATCAAGTCCCACATTTAAAGCTGTAGAAACGAGTAGAAAGACAAGTGCTGAAAAAGAATCACCAAGACCTCGTAGAACACCAGCTAAAATATTATAATAAGCTAGACCAGCAATACCAATGAAAAAAATAATAAGATAATCTGTAGACCAATCTATAATAGAGTTTGGAGTGTTAAGAACTGAAAGTAATGGCCGAGTAACAATTGGCCCGATAATCATTATAATTGCAGATGAAATAGCAGTTAGTGTTATACAGGTACCTATAGTACGGGAAAGTTTTTCTTTATCCTTAGCACCAAAGTACTGAGATACCATTATACCAGCACCTACAGATATCCCTACAAATAATACGAGTAATAGATTTAATATAGGACCTGCACTGCCAACTGCAGCAAGAGCATTATCACCTATGTATTTACCAACAATGATTGAGTCGGCAGTATTATAAAATTGTTGAGCAATATTACCAATCAGCATAGGTATTGCAAATTCAATAATACGTTTCCAAGGTGGTCCTTCAGTTAAATCCTTGGGAGCAAATAGTTCTTTAAGTTTTGTCATATTCGTGACCCCTAATCTAATAATTTTTAAAATTCAAACAAAGCATGTTTATATATTGTAATCTTAAATAAGAAATTAATCAAGATGAATTTTATTTGGTGGCAAAGGGACGTTTTGTTTGCCATCTATTCTGGACATAATCAAAAGAT
>NZ_DATHXO010000272.1:0-2193 GCF_035459645.1 Schnuerera sp. | reverse complement strand
AAGGAAGGGAGATACTATCATGATAATTCAAAGAATTAATTTTAATGAGTATTCATCAGAAGCTTTAGAACAGTTGAAAAAGGGAGCTTTTCTAACTGTAAAAGATGGAAATGAAATAAATACCATGACAATAGGTTGGGGGACTATAGGTTATATTTGGAACAAGCCTATATTTATGGTTGCTGTCAGATATTCAAGGCATACTTATAAATTATTAGAAAATGCAAAGGAGTTTACCGTTAGTATTCCTTTAAATAATAATTTAAAAAAGGAATTATCTTATTGTGGAACTAAATCAGGAAGAGATGTTAATAAATTCGAAGAATGTAATTTAAGCATCCTAGAAGGGCAAAAGGTATCTACTCCTATAATTGGAGAATGTGAATTACATTATGAATGTAAAGTTGTTTATCAGCAGGTTATGGAACCGGCTACATTAGATGAAGAAATTAAAAAACGTAGCTACTCAAATAATGATTATCATGTATTATATTATGGAGATATATTAGACGCTTATTTGTTAAAGAAATAGATGATTCATATAATTTAATATTTTCTTTTAAGGATTTAGATGATAAAATTCAAGCTAGTAGGGAATCTCTCAAAAAATAAATATAAATCCATAGTGAGGTTATATCCTTGCTATGGATTTTGTATATAAATTGAAAGTATGTATTAAATAAAAAAGAGTACATATACCTGCTAAATTTACAGGAGAGTTAATTATTATGGAGGGATTTTCACAAAAAGGTAGAATATATATTTTAGAACAACCTAATGCCTAATAGAAATTTCATAAGAAGGGAGAAAACATATGAAACTTTTTTTCATGTCAGACATACATGGTTCAGTCTATTATTTAAACAAAGCATTGGATAAATTCAAAGAAGAAAAAGCTGATTATATTATAGTATTAGGAGATCACCTTTATCATGGAGCAAGGAATCCATTACCTAAAGAATACAATCCTAAACAAGTAATAGAAATCCTCAATAGTTTTACCGACAGAATAATTGCTGTGAGAGGAAACTGTGATAGTGAAGTAGATGAAATGGTACTAAATTTTCCTATAATGGCTACTTACTCAAATATTCTATACAATAATAAGCGTTTGTTTTTAACTCATGGTCATATATATAATGAAAACAATATGCCTAAATTAGCTAATGGTGATGTATTCATATATGGACATACCCATATACCTAAAGTAGAAAAAATGGACAATATATATATAATCAATCCAGGAAGCATAACATTGCCAAAGAAAAATAATCCTCATACCTATGGAATATTAGAAAGGAATACCTTTAAGATAAAAGACCTGGAAGGAAATACGCATAAAGAGATTAGTTTTGGATAGTAAGAACCATCCCCCTATGTTCCAAGTATAATATTTTCTAAATTGGTATATTATAACAATAATAATATAATAAAAAATTAATATATAAAGGTGGTTAGGAATTGAGTTATAAAATAATAACTGATACTTCAGCAAATCTTACAGAAGAAATGATTGAAGAGTACAACATTGACATTATTCCTCTTGTTTTTAGAATTGGAGAAGAAGAATTTTACAGTTATGTAAAAGGGGAAAAAACAGACATTAAACAATTTTATGATAGAATGAGGCAAGGTGAAATAATAACAACATCTCTCATAAGTATGGAGAAATGCCAAGATGTATTTGAAAGCAACTTAAAAGAAGGCAAGGATATACTCTATATTAGCTTTTCATCGGCACTTAGTGGCACATATAATGCTGCCCTCATGGTGGCAAAAAACTTGGAGAAGGAATATCCAGAACGAAAAATATATGTCGTCGATTCCCTTGCTGCTTCAATGGGGCAGGGACTTTTGGTTTATTATTGTGCAGAGCAGAAACGTTCTGGAAAGTCTATTGAAGAGGTAAAGGATTGGCTTATCGAAAATAGGCTTCAACTCTGTCATTGGTTTACAGTAGATGATTTGTTTCATTTAAAAAGGGGAGGAAGGATATCTGGGACAACTGCATTAGTTGGAACTGTTTTAAGAGTTAAACCAGTATTACATGTTGATAATGAAGGCAGACTTGTTCCTGTTAGTAAGGTACGGACTAGAAAGAAATCCCTTATTTCACTTGTAGATGAAATGGAAAAGACCTGTATAAATTCGACTGAGCAAATTGTATTCATATCTCATGGGGATTCCATTGAT
>NZ_DATHXO010000271.1:0-1948 GCF_035459645.1 Schnuerera sp. | reverse complement strand
CTTTGTTTTGCTTACTCCTTCAAAGAAATTATCTCCATGCCAGGATGGATACATATCACCGTTAAATTCAGTAGTCTCAAGAACCCTATCTTTCAATAATAAAAAACCTGTTCCTCTTGTTGCCATTTTCATTCCCCCTTAAAATTTAATAAGGATAGCTCGTTGCAGAATTCTACAACTCGCATAAATACTACATTTAATCTATTGAAATGGATAAGTTTCCCCCATTTTTGGGTATATATATTAACAAGACATTTAAAATTAAAACCAAAAATGAAAGGAGAAACTTATGCCAATTTCAGCTAAACAATTAAACTTTTGTGATATTTCTACTGATTTTGATAAATTTTATAATCAAAATCAAGATGACTTACTTTCTTTATTAAGTGAATTTATTAATATTAGTGATTTTATTCCATTTTCTTTTTATCAAAAATATTATTCTAAGCTTGGTGCTAAAAGAGACTTCTCTCTTGAATCTATGTTAAGTGCTTTTATTATCAAAAATATTTTATCTGTTCCTTCTGTTGATCTTTTGATCTCTTTTTTATCGTTTTCGTCTGAGTTACGTAAGTTTTGTGGCTTTTTAAAAGTTCCTAATAAATCTCAGTTTTCTAGGTTTAAATCAAATTTCTTTGATGACCTTAATGATCTATTTAATAATTTAGTCGATCATACTGAAAAAATTTCTGAAAAAATCAATCCTTTGTTATCTTCCATCTTGATCACTGATACCACAGGATTTGAATCTTATGTCACTGAGAATAATCCTAAGTTTTATCAGTCTGAACTTAGAAAAGCTAAAGCTTATTCTAAGAGAATCAAAAAAGATAATCCTAACTCAAATTTTGATATTGAAAAATATGCTCAAGGTCAAATGCCTAAGTATGCTAATTCTAATCCAGATGCAAAGCTTGCTTATCTTAACGGCCATTTTGGATATTATTTAAAATGTACTATTTCTACTAACGCTTTTGGCCTTGTTAGAAACGTCAACTTCTATGATGCTGACAATAATCTTGATTTAGATTTAAGCCCTCAGGATGTAAAAGATTCTTATGATTCTAAATCGTTAATTCCTGCTCTTGAAACATATTTTCAACTACATCCTAATTTTTCTTATAAATATTTTTTAGGTGATTCTGGTTTTGATGCTGATGATAATTATGCTTATCTCCATCAAAAAAAGATTATGCCTATTATTAACTTAAACCCTCGTAATTCACAAGATTTACCTCAACCTGGATTCAATGATGTAGGTGTTCCTCTTTGTCCTTATGATTCTTCTTTGCCTATGGTCTATGATGGTATCACTCGTGAAAAAGGACGAGCTGATAGAGTAAAATACATCTGCCCTAAGACCAAGAAAACTAAAATCAATGGTAAAACCACCTATGTTTTAAGTTGTCAAAATCCGTGTACTCAATCAAAATGTGGACGAATTAAACAACTTACTATACACCACAACTATCGCTTTAATTCCTCTATCCCACGTGATAGCTTGAAGTGGCAAAAACTATATAGACTTAGAACTATCTGTGAAAGATCTATTTCTCAGATTAAAAATTTTATACAAATTAAAACATCTAAAGTTAGAAACACTATCTCTTTAAAAGCTGATGTTTTACTTGCTTGTATTTCTCAATTAGTTGCCTTTATTCTTATGGTTAAGACAGAAAACCATAAGAATCCTCTTGCAATTAAATCTTTAGTTGCATAAGCTAATTTAAATTATTTAATTAAATAATTTTTTCAAAGGTTTATTAGACCTTTATTTTGCTATGCTCTTTTTTGTGTATAATCTAAATACTTACATAGTTTTATTAGATATTCTCACCTTCTGTTGTGGATAACCCTTTATAATTTTAAAATTCTATTCTGCAACTAACTACTATTGATATAGGAGATACAAAATTTAAAATAAATATTTGTTTTAATAAGATATTTT
>NZ_DATHXO010000270.1:0-2163 GCF_035459645.1 Schnuerera sp. | reverse complement strand
GAATAATGGGATTAGATGTAGGTGATAAGACAATAGGTGTTGCGATAAGCGATCCTTTATTGTTTACTGCTCAAGGACTTAAAACTATTTTTAGAGAAAGCAATAAAAAAGATATTAAACAAATAGAAGAAATAATAAAAGAATACCATATAACTAAAATAGTAGTTGGTCTTCCTAAAAATATGAACAATACTATAGGAGCACAAGGTGAAAAAGTATTGGATTTTGTTGATAAACTAAAAAATAGGGTAAATATTGAAATTATACTAGAGGATGAAAGATTAACTACTGTTTCAGCAAAAAGAATTTTATTAGAAGGAGATGTAAGTAGGAAAAATCGCAAAAAAGTAATAGATAAAGTTGCAGCTACTTATATTTTACAAAATTATTTAGATAGAAAATAAGAGGTGAAAAGATGAATGAAAAAATAGTTTTATTAGATGAAATGGGGAATAAGGTAGAATTTCAAATTTTAGCTACATTTGGGTTAGACGAATACGAATATGCTGCTTTGTTACCGGTAGACGATATGGAATCTTTGACTTATCTATTGAGAATTGAATATAATGATGAAGGAGAAATAATATTAATTGGTATCGATGATAATGAAGAGTTAAAGGATGTTATTGAAGCTTATGAAGAAATACAAAAAGAACAATTACAATAAATTTATATACTTGACAAGTAGAACTTATACTAGTATTCTATAATATAGGATAATAAGCGGGTGAAAAAATGGATATTAATATGGAAGATATGAAACAAATTTTTAAAGAAGAAGGGTATAAGCTTACTACTCAAAGACGGGCTATTTTGGATGCGATAGTAGAGAATCATGAAAAACATTTAAATCCAGAAGAAGTTTATGATATTGTAAAGATTAATTGTCCGGAGATTGGAATTGCGACAGTCTACAGAACTTTACAATTATTGGAAAAATTAAATATAATCTACAGGGTAAATTTTGATGATGGATATAATAGATATGAATTAAATCATGATTCGGATAGTCATCACCATCATCATTTGATATGTCTAAAATGTGGAAATATAATGGAAGTTAAACTAGATCTATTGGAAAACTTAGAGAATGAAATTGAAATGGAAAATGGTTTCAAAATTGTAGACCATAACGTAAAGTTTTTTGGGTACTGTGCTGACTGCCAAGAATGAATCCCATTTTGGGGTTCATTTTTTTAGGAAGAATTTACAGTAATCCTTTGGTTTATATGATACGAGAATTGGAGAAATTAATATAAAGGAGATGATAAAGTGGCGAGAAAAACAAACAAATTAAAGATTATACCATTAGGCGGATTAGGAGAAGTCGGTAAAAACATTACCGTCTTTGAATATAAAGATGACATAATTATTATCGATTGTGGATTAACTTTTCCAGAGGATGAAATGTTAGGAATCGATGTGGTTATACCGGATATAAGCTATTTATTAAAAAATAAGGATAAAATAAGAGGAATTATTTTAACCCATGGTCATGAAGATCATATAGGAGGACTTCCTTATGCATTGGCAAAATTAAACTTACCCGTTTATGGAACTAAATTGACTTTAGGACTAGTGGAAAATAAATTAAAGGAACATAGATTAGACAAGGTTAATCTGATTGAAATAAAGGCTAATGACAAGATTAAACTAGGATGTTTTTCAGTAGAATTTATAAAAACTAGCCATAGTATACCTGATAGTGTTGCATTAGCAATAAATACCCCTGTAGGTACTGTAGTTCATACTGGTGACTTTAAGATAGATTTTACACCTATAAATGATAATTTAATTGATTTACACAAATTCGCAGAAATAGGAAAAAAAGGAGTATTGGTTCTTTTAGCTGATAGTACTAATGTAGAAAGACCTGGATATACAATGTCAGAAAAAACAGTAGGAGATACTTTTAATGATATTTTCCTTAAAGCACCTGAAAGAATTATTGTTGCAACTTTTGCTTCTAATGTTCACAGGGTACAGCAAGTAATTAATGCAGCAGAACTTTATAATAGAAAAGTAATAGTTTCTGGAAGAAGTATGATAAATACTATTAATGTTGCCTATGAGTTAGGTTATTTAAAGATTAAAGATGGAACTATGATTGATATCAATGATATGCATAAATATCCAAGCAATGAAATAGTCATACTAACTACT
>NZ_DATHXO010000269.1:0-3901 GCF_035459645.1 Schnuerera sp. | reverse complement strand
TCGACGGAAATAGTTTAACCCTTAAGGATTTGGTAGATGTGGCAAGGAATAATGCATCAGTTCAATTATCAGAAGAAGCCATTTCTAGAATCAAAAAATCTAGAGCCCTAGTAGATGAATTTGTAGAAAAAGAAAAAGTTGTCTATGGATTAACCACAGGTTTTGGTAAATTTAGTGATGTGACCATTTCTAAAGAAGATACTGCCAAGTTACAAGCCAATTTAATTAGAAGTCATTCTTGTGGTGTAGGTAAGCCTTTAGCAGAAGAAGATGTCCGAGGTGCAATGCTCTTAAGAACCAACGCTTTAGTAAAAGGATATTCAGGTATTAGACTTAAAACCATTAATGTATTAGTTGAAATGCTCAACAAAAAAGTCCATCCTGTAATACCAGAAAAAGGTTCTTTAGGAGCCAGTGGTGACTTAGCTCCCTTAGCCCATATGGTGTTAGTAATGTTAGGAGAAGGAGAAGCCTATTATCAAGGGGTAAGGATGAAAGGCAAAGAAGCTATGGAAAAAGCAGATATCCCAACTATACAGCTAACCTCCAAAGAAGGATTAGCCCTTATCAATGGAACTCCCGTCATGACTGCCATAGGTGGATTAACAGCCTATGACGCTTTAAACCTAGCTAAGTTAGCCGATATATCCGCAGCTTTAACCATAGAAGCTTTAAATGGAATAACAGATGCCTATGATGAAAGAGTTCATAATATCCGACCTCATGAAGGACAAATGAACTGTGCTAAAAACTTATTAAATCTTACAAAGAAAAGTCAACTCACATCTAAACAAGGGGATATCAGAGTCCAAGATGCCTACACTTTAAGATGTATCCCACAAATCCACGGTGCTAGTAAAGATGCTATAAACTATGTAGTAGAAAAAATCAATATTGAATTAAACTCAGTAACGGACAACCCATTGATATTTGCTGACGATAAAAAAGTCATCTCTGGAGGAAACTTCCACGGACAACCAATGGCTTTAGCTTTTGACTTTTTAGGAATAGCTTTATCAGAGTTTGCCAATTCTTCAGAAAGACGAATTGAAAGACTTGTAAATCCTCAATTAAGTGGTTTGCCTGGATTCTTGACTGAAAAAGGTGGATTAAATTCTGGTTTTATGATCCCTCAATATACAGCTGCAGCCTTAGTTTCTGAAAATAAAGTATTAGCTCATCCTGCCAGTGTAGATTCCATTCCATCTTCAGCCAATCAAGAAGACCATGTAAGTATGGGAACTATAGCCGCTCGAAAAGCCAAAGAAATACTATATAATACTACAAAAGTATTAGCCATCGAACTATATGCAGCAACCCAAGCCATTGACTTTAGCGACCCTATAAAATTAGGCCAAGGTACTAAAGTTGCATATGAAGAAATTCGTAAAAAAGTAGAAAAACTAAATGAAGATAGGATCATGAATGTAGATATTGATGCTTGTGCAGCATTAATAGAAAACAATACTATTTTAGATGCTGTAGAAAGCAAAGTAGGTGAATTATTATAATTTTAAGAGAGGTGATTTAATGATAAATCCAGTTATTGCATCAGTTTTAATATTAATTGTTTTATGTTTACTAAAGTTAAATGTACTCATTGCTTTACTTTTAGCAGCTCTTTCTGGAGGATTAATTGCTGGAATGGGATTTACAACAACCATGTCCACTTTAGTTGGAGGCATGGGTGGTAATGCTGAAACAGCTTTAAGTTATATTCTACTAGGTGCCTTAGCTACAGCTATTAGTAAGACTGGGGCGGCAAATAGATTAGCAAGGAGTTTGTCAGAGTCTATGAAGGATATGAAAACCATGCTAGTATTTTTAATTGCAGTTATAGCTTGTTTTTCCCAAAACTTAATACCAGTTCATATTGCTTTTATACCTATTTTAATCCCACCTTTACTTGGTGTTATGAATGATTTGAAAATCGATAGACGTGGTGTTGCATGTGCCTTAACCTTTGGTTTAAAAGCACCTTATGTAATGCTTCCAGTAGGCTTTGGATGGATATTCCACGATATTATAACAAGCGCAATTGTAGATAATGGTATGAATATAGAGTTTGGAATGGTTTGGAAATCCATGTTATTGCCTGGAATTGGAATGATTATTGGTTTATTTATTGCCATCTTCATTTCTTATAGAAAACCAAGAGAATATGAATCCATTGGTATAGAAGAATTATCCACAACAAAAGATGTTGAAAACTCCAGTATCACCAAAGGAGAAATAGGCGCCTTAATTGGAGCAGTAGTAGCTATGGTTGTACAAATAGCTACAGAGTCCATGCCTTTAGGAATCCTTGCTGGTCTTATAGTAATGTGGCTATTAGGTGCATTCAAATTTAATGAAATCGATAATTTAATGAATAGCGGTATTGGTATGATGGGATTCATTGCCTTTGTCATGTTAGTTGCATCAGGCTACGGTGCAGTAATAAGAGAAACAGGTGGAGTAGAAACTTTAGTAGAAGGAGCGGCTGGATTAATGGCTGGTAGTAAATTAATAGCTGCCTTCCTAATGTTACTAATCGGTCTTGTAATCACCTTAGGTATCGGTACTTCTTTTGGTACAATACCTATTATTGCAGCCATATACGTACCCCTAGCTATGACATTAGGTTTCAGCCCTGCTGCCACCATTGCATTAGTAGGTACTGCCGGTGCTTTGGGAGATGCAGGTTCTCCCGCATCAGATAGTACCTTAGGACCAACAGCAGGATTAAATGTAGATGGACAACATGATCATATTCGAGACACAGTCATACCTACATTTCTCCACTATAATATACCTTTAATAATATTTGGAACAATAGCAGCATTAGTGTTATAGAAAAAATACCCACTTAAGATATATATCTTAAGTGGGTATTTAAAAATATTATTTATAATCTTTAAATTTCCTTAGAAGTTCATCGGTAAAATACTTTATATTTTCCTCCCACATATTATAATTCATAGCCTTATTTAAAGTTATATTTATCTTACGATTCATACAATCTATATTATCATCATTTATAAACTCTATTTCCTTGTTATTTATAAAACTTTCTGCTACTAAATCCATAATATATTTTATTATCTCTTCTCGTTCAGTTTTTGTAAATTTAGTATTCAATCCTTCATTTAATATTAAATTATTAAGAAAACGATTTCTCATAAAAATTAAGAATCCTTCAAATTCATCTGCATTGTTCCCTGTTTCTAGTTGAAAGATTATTTTAAAAAATAGGTTCCATTTAAAATCTTTGTTTATTATTTCGATAATAGCCTTCCCAATTCTTTCACAAAATTCATCTTCATACTCTATTTCTCTTTCAAATTCTATATGCCTATCCAGGTATATCTCGTTCTCCCTTATTTTATAAAGTCTCTCTAAAACCTTTAAAAACACTGCATCATAACTTTTGGGTTCTTCAGAACCATTTTTTCTCAAAACATAGGAAACTATCACATCACAGGATTTTCTATAATCTACAACAAAACCAAACTCCTCTTTTGTCTTCTCTGAATAAATTTCATATATTACCTTAGAAAGAATCGATTCTAATTGTTCTCTTCTCTTATCAATATTAGTTTCATCCATATCTTTCAAATGATTAAAAAGGATCATAAGCTGCCTATCTATCATGCTTAAATTTTCCTTCAAAGAATACATCACGTCTTTAAACAACTCTTCTGTAAGAAGATATTTATAGTTTTTATATAAAACTTTGTGCTCTACTTCCCCCCAAAACACGTTTACAAGAGATTTGATCTGTAATTCAAACTTTATTATATTATCATCCTTAATATATTTACCATCAATTTTATAAATGCCAAAACCATTTTTTTGAACTTGAGGTTGTTTTTCATCTAATTTAAGCAATATATTAGGTTTCTCCTCATTATAATAACAA
>NZ_DATHXO010000268.1:0-3459 GCF_035459645.1 Schnuerera sp. | reverse complement strand
GAATTCTTATCAAGGATTAAAGGCTAAATAATTTTCACAGTATACATCTTTCTATCATATTATATATTGCATAAGAATATATGAAGAAAGGTGATTGATATGGAAAATAGATATGAAGCAATGCAAGCATGCCCTTCAGGGAGTTTTGCTTATACTATAAGATCAGGAGATACTTTCTTTTTGTTAGCGCGCAGATTTAATACAACAGTTGAAGCTATAATGAGAATAAATCCAGGAGTAGATCCAAATAGACTTCAAATAGGTCAAAGGATATGTATACCAGGGGTTATGCCTCCTCCAGCACCACCATGTCCAAATGGTTTTTTATATACTATAAGATCAGGAGATACCTTATTTAGGCTTAGCCAACAATTTGGAGTTAGTGTGGATGCAATAATTAGAGCTAATCCAGGAATAGATCCGAATAGGCTTCAAATAGGGCAGAGAATATGTATACCAAGTGCAGTAACACCAACTCCACCATGTCCGAATGGATTTCTTTATGTAGTAAGATCAGGAGATACGTTATTTAGGCTTAGTCAGCAATTTGGAGTTAGTGTAGATGTAATAATTAGGGCTAATCCAGGAGTAGATCCAAATAACTTACAAATAGGGCAAATAATATGTATTCCAACTTTTTAATAAAAAGGAGCTAATGCTCCTTTTTTCTTTTGATTAAATCATTAACATCTATTATCTAATTTGCATAATATATAGTGCAAATAATTATATGAGGAAAGGTGATGAAATATGAAAGAAAAACATGATATAAAAGGAAGATGTCCTAGTGGTAGTTTTCCATATACTATTAAATCAGGGGATACTCTATATATACTAGCACAGAAATATAATACAACAGTAGAAGCAATTCTTAAAATTAACCCAGGCATAGATCCAAATAATCTACAAATAGGCCAAGTGATATGTATACCAAAGGCAGCACCACCAATGCCACCATGCCCAAATGGATTTTACTATACTATTAAAGAAGGAGATACATTTTATAAATTAAGCCAACAATTTGGAGTAAGTGTAGAAGCTATTATGAGAGCAAACCCAGGAGTAGATCCAAATAATTTACAAATAGGTCAAGTGATATGTATTCCATATTCAGCACCACCAATGCCACCATGTCCAAATGGATTTTATTATACTATAAGATCAGGGGATACAATTTATTCTCTAAGCCAAAGATTTGGAGTAAGTGTAGAGGCTATTATGAGAGCAAATCCAGGAATAGATCCATATAATTTACAAATAGGGCAAGTAATATGTATTCCACAAGCAGCACCACCGGTACCTCCACTACCACCATGTCCAAATGGATTCTACTATACTATAAAGCCAGGAGACACCTTATTTACAATTAGTCAACGGTTTAATGTACCAGTTCAAGAGATCATAAATGCAAACCCAGGGATAGATCCAAATAATCTACAAATAGGTCAGGTAATATGTATTCCTAGAAGATGTGTTGTATTTTGTTTCTAAAGTATTAAAAAAGCCCATTAATTTGGGCTTTTTTAATACTAATTTTTAATTGAGATTCTTTCTTCACTTTCATAGAATATGTCTTCTTTTTTAACACCTCTGTCAAGTAAGATATTATAACTATCCACAATCATATTTTTAGAACCACAGATATATACTTTGTATCCTTCTAAATCCATATCCTCTAATACATGAGTTACATAACCTTTTCGTATAGAGCTAGTTTTGTCACGAGATACAACAGGGATATACTGGAATTTTTTCTCCTTTTCATCTAAGGATTCAAAATAACTTTTATATAAAAATTCATCTTCGTATCTTTGACCATCCAAAAGTTTAACATCTTTTATTGATGGATTCTTCATTAAAGCTTCTTTAGATAAACCAATAAAAGGGGTAATTCCTATTCCATTACCAATAAATAGTATTTTTTCAGCAGAATCATCTATAACTAATTCATCGCCCATAGGACCTTCTAATTCAACAATATCTCCTATTTTAAAATCATTAAATATTATATTAGTCCCATATCCCTTTTCTACCTTTTTTATTATTACACTTAGTTTAGTACTATCTTCATTAAAGGAAGAGATAGAATAAGCTCTAAAAGCTTTTGGCTTATCTTGAATTTTGATTAAAATAAATTGTCCTGCTCTGTAATCAACTTTTTTAGGTGATACGAAGGAAAAAGTATATTCTTTAATATCTTTTCCTAAGTCTTTAATATCTGAAATTTTTGCTTTTATCTTTTGCCTATTTTCATAGCCTTTAGTAGAAACTTTTTCTTTTAATTCTATTGCTTCATCTTCTGTTCTTAAAGATAAGATATTTGCTGGGCAATTTTCAACACATGTGGCACATTTAATACAGTTAATATCGTTAAATTGATTGTTTTCTCCAAACTCTAAATAAGGAGTTAGCTGGAAAGGACAAACTCTAGAACATTTTCCACAAGCATGACATTTGTCTAAATTTTCTATGGTAACCTTTTTTTCAGCTTTATTAGCTACTCCAACTGCTCTACCTAAGGCATGAGATAATTTTTGTATAGTACCCATAGGACAAAATTGACACCAAGTTCTAGGATTGACTAATATAGCAAACAATCCACCAGTTACTAAAACCATTAAATAAGTAGTAACAAATACGAAACCTAGTTTATCAAAAAAGTCATATGTTCCCCAAAATTTTGATACATTAATTACTTTTCTAGAAAAATTGTACATAAAAAATAGGAAAAAACCTGTAACCATAAATTTTGATTTTAAGAACTGTGGAATTTTTTTGTTTAAGCTTATAGGCATAGTTATCCTATCAAATAAAGAACCATGGGGACAAAAATTTCCACACCAATATCTACCTGTAAAAAAAGAAGTAGTAGTTAGACCAGCCATAATAAAAATAACTAACAATCCTAATTTAGGCTCCCATAAACCTCCAATGGCCACTAATACCGTAAAGATCCACCCATATTTTCTAATATTGGTAAAAGTTCGATTGGTTTTAATATAATAATTCTCCATTTTATACCTCCTTGAATTTTCGATATACCGCCGGGGGGTATAAAAGCATTATAACTATTAATCTGAATTTTGTAAAGGGGGGTTCTCACGAAGGGTCTAAAACCGAGATTTTATAGTTATGCACATTTATGAAATAATCCAAAGTAATTCCAGCTATGATGACTTAATTCAATAATTTATTTATATTAATATAAGGATTGGGTATCTATAATAAAATTATTAATAGAAAACTAAATAATATAAAAAGAATAATGCTAATTATAAGTGGAGCATTGAATATTTTTTCATCTGATATAGTCTTTTCCTTACTAAGATCTATATTATTTACTTTAGCTAACAATCGTATAAGCATATATATGATAACTACCGAAAAAATCACTGATACAAAACAGTTAATAAAGCTTGGACTAGATGCATACCCTATATTAGGATCTGGTGGGTACAA
>NZ_DATHXO010000267.1:0-3383 GCF_035459645.1 Schnuerera sp. | reverse complement strand
ATACAGTAGATTGGTCAATATGTAATAAGTTTATAGATAATATAAAATATATTTTAGGGGATAGGCCTTTAGATTATTTGGTAATAAATCATATGGAGCCAGATCATGCTGGAAGTATAGGAGAAGTGGTATTCCACTATCCAAATGTAAAAATTATAGGGAATAAAAAGACATTTGATTTTATGGAACAATTTGGTTTTAAAGTAGATGAAAATGCAATTGAAGTTAAAGATGGAGATACTATGTCTTTTGGAGAACATGAACTTGTATTTATATCTGCTCCAATGGTACATTGGCCCGAGACCATGGCAACTTTTGACACTACAAATGGAGTACTATTTTCTGCCGATGCTTTTGGAACTTTTGGTTCCTTAGATGGGAAGCTTTTTAACGACGAAATGGATTTTGATAGGGAATTCTTGGTGCCAGCTCGAAGATATTATACTAATATAGTAGGGAAATATGGCCCTCAGGTTCAAGCTTTGTTGAAAAAGGCTAAGGATTTAGATATTAAATATATATGTCCACTTCATGGGCCAGTATGGCGTACAAACCTAGGCTATTTTATCGATAAATATAATAAATGGAGTAGTTATGAGCCTGAAGAAAAAGGTGTAATGATAGTTTATGGTTCAATGTATGGGAATACAGAGGCAGCTGCTGAAAATTTAGCTATAAGATTAGTAGAAAAGGGTATGACTAATTTAGTTATGTACGATGCCTCAAAAACTCATGTGTCTTATTTAATCTCTGATGCATTTAAATATAGTCATATAGTTTTGGCTTCTGCAACTTATAATTTAAATATTTATACACCAGTACAAAATTTCTTATTAGATATGAAAGCATTAAATTTACAAAAACGTACAGTTGCCATAATTGAAAATGGAACCTGGGCTCCTAGGGCAGGACAATTAATCCGTAAACTTTTAGGTGAAATGAAAGAAATGAACGTTTTAGAAAACGATATATTAATAAAATCATCTATGAAAAATGAAAATATTGATGAAATGGATGCTATTGCGGATAGTATCATAGAATCAATGAAGTAAAAGATTAGTTTTGTAAATAAATTATGTAAAGGATATATTGCGGCTTGCAATATATCCTTAATTTATGTTTAAATAATCAGCTAGTTCTTCACGATTCATTTTATTATTCTTACTATTTATAGTTTTTTAAGTTAGAATATGTTACCATCTAGTTGTAGTTATTTGTCAAAGGAATAGTTAAAATAGAAGTACTATATTACCAAGGAAAGGTGATATTGTGTATAAGATATTTATAATTGAAGATGATAAAGCCCTTTGTGAAAATATAAAAGATGGAGTTGCTAAATGGGGCTTTGCCGTAGCATCTATAGAAAATTTTGATAATATATTAGAAGAGTTTACAATATACAAACCCCATTTAGTCATTATGGATATAAATTTACCATATTTTGATGGCTTTTATTGGTGTAAAAAGATAAGAGATGTATCTAAAGTTCCAATTATATTTTTATCTTCAAGAGATAGCAACATGGATATAATAATGGCAGTGAATATGGGAGGAGACGATTTTGTTACAAAACCATTCTCCATGGATATTTTGTTGGCAAAAATACAAGCTATACTTAGACGTACCTATTCTTATGGAGAAGGAAAAGACCATATAATAGAATGTCGTGGCTCTATTTTAAATATAAATAATGGAACATTAACTTATAATGATAAAAATATTGAACTTACTAAAAATGAATTTAAGATACTTCAATTGCTTATGAAAAATAGAGGTAAGATAATATCTAGAGACAGGATCATGAGAGTACTATGGGAAAGTGAATATTTCATAAGTGAAAACACTCTAACTGTAAATGTAAATAGATTGAGAAAAAAACTTGAAGATATAGGGTTAACAGATTTTATATTGACTAAAAGATCACAAGGATATATGATACCATGAGTTTTTTTAAATATTTAAAAGATCTATTTTGGACAATTATATGTTTTTTATTAGTAACTTTAGTTATAAATCTAATACTAATAACTAGCATAAATTTAAACAAATCTTTAAATGATATTATATATATGAATCTTCTTATATTTTCTATTTCCTTAACATTTTTAATTATAGGCTATATTAGATGGAGAAATATGTATAAAGATTTTATAAATGCCATTTATAATAAGAAAAAAATTGATGGCTTTATCCCAAAGGGTGAAAAATTAGAGCAAGAATTAATAAGAAAAACTGTTGATTTAAAAAACAAAGAAAAATTAAGGGAAACAGAGCAACTAAAAGAAAATTTAGACGAGTTAAATGATTATATAACCAGATGGGTTCATGAAATTAAGATACCCTTATCAGTATGTGAGCTTATAGCTGATAAAATTGAAGAAGAAGATATGTATAATATATCAGAACAACTAAGACAAGAATTGGAAAAAATGAATTTTCTTGTTAACCAAGTATTATATACTAGTAAATCATCAAGCTATTCAGAGGATTTTATAGTTGAAGAAGTAAATATTGACTCTTTAGTTAAAAATGCTATTAAGACCAATACTAACCTTTTTATATCCAAAAAAATAAAATTAGAAATTGAAGAACTAGGCTTTCAAGTATTCACAGATAGGAAATGGGCTTCATATATATTGGAGCAGATAATAAATAATGCCTGTAAATATGTATCTATAGGTGGAAATATTAAAATTCATGCAAAAGAATATGAGCAAAATGTAGCACTTTTAATAAGAGATAATGGAATAGGCATTTCTAAAAAAGATATTAATAGAATATTTGATAGGGGATTTATAGGAGAAAATGCACGGAAAACCAATAAATCTACAGGTATGGGACTTTATATATGTAGGAAAATAGCAAATAAGATAAATATAGAAATAAAAGTGAATTCTCAAGTATCCAAATATACGGAATTTAAAATAATATTTTATAAGTTATCCGATTATTTCAATGTGACAAAGATGTAATATTTATTTTCATATTGTCACCATAAGTGATGGCAAGTATTTCAAGTAAATATTAAAATATAGTTAAATATTGAAATAGGAGAGTGACAATATGAAAATAGTACTTGAAACAAATAAATTAAAAAAGGAATATGGGTCTAAAGATGCTATTTTTAAAGCTATAGATAATATAGATTTAAAAGTATATGAAGGGGAATTTTTAGGTATAATGGGTCCATCTGGAGCAGGTAAGACTACGCTTTTAAATATGTTATCTACTATTGATAAACCTACCTCTGGTAAAATATACTATGAATGTAAAGATATTGGGAATATGAAAAATAAAGAGCTTTCCCTATTTAGACGAAATAATATAGGCTTTATATTTCAAGATTTTAATTTATTAGACAGTATGTCTGTTGAAGATAATAT
>NZ_DATHXO010000266.1:0-1919 GCF_035459645.1 Schnuerera sp. | reverse complement strand
TTAACACATATAGGAGTAAACCCTGCTAATAAGAATGGAAGACAAATATATTGGAAAATTACTAGTCCCGTTCAGGATTTTGTATTGCAACAAGTGTCCTTTCTATTTGAGTCAAGAAAAAGGCGTTAGATTTGTTTAATTGTTAAAATTTTGTTATATTAAAACATGAGTTGTAAAACAGAGGAAAAGGGCGAGCGATATATAGAACGGTTTGATGATTATTCATTTATCATCGCACCAAAACAGTACCCTTACATTGTCGAAGATGTCGACCTATATGAGGGTGATGAGATAAGTTTATCTATTAAAGGAATACACTTGGACGACGAAAACACACCGTTCAACTTTGCTATATTTGATAGTTTTGAAGGAGTGTTTAAACTACATTCAAGACATTCTACTTCGTATCCTTTACAAGAAAGTAATTTTGTATTGGGTCAATCAGAAGAAGCGTTGCAATATGACATAGATCAAGGTAATCCACCCAATACTACTTATGATGAGCTACATTTGATTGACGCGGGTTATAGTATATTAGAAGATTATAACAAACCAATTGTTGAATTAGACGTGCAAGGCATTGCCTTTGATAGTATATATACATTTATGAGATTTAAAATAGACATAGAAAAAGATATAACATAATGAGTTTATTAGATAGTCTTATTACTGGTAACCGAGCCAGGTCTGAGAAGTATGCTAAGGGTATAGCTGGTTCTGAAGGTTTGAACCTTGACTATATCTCAACAGATGTTGGGGTTTTGCCACCAGATTATGTAGCGGGTAGTGGATTGGCCTTTGGGCAATATCCAGTAGAGGAGGATATTTTTCAACGAGTAAGGTGGGATTTTGATAAGGGTGAGTGGATACATATTGGAGCGCCACAACCAAGTCTGAGAAGAACAGACTCGTTTTTTACTAAAAAACTTAATACAGTAAAAGATTTTGAAAACGAAATTCCTAATACCTTTGAATTTTTCTTAACTTCGACACCTACTCGTAGAACTTTAGGATATAATGAGATAAATGACGGTGAAGGATCATTATATTATTGGAGTTCCGACAGGACAAGACAAGACCATAATGGACTACAGATAATTTCACCAACGTGGGATAATGGAAGTTATGGTAATGAAAACGATTCTAATTGGTTTAATACAGACCCAAATGATGATAGCAATGGTGTTTGGATAAGACTGTCTTTCGACCAAAAGTTTTTTAATGAAGAAAACATTTCCTTTGTCCAAGGACAGTTACCACCCACTACAGAGGCTAACAGTGGAGATTTGGGTTTGTATCAGGATAATGAAGGTTATTATAATTATTTACAATATAATGACAGTGGTAACAACTGGGACTTAGTCGGTAATAAAATTCCTTCAAAAGAAGTAACAGATCTTTTACAAGAGGCGCAAACAACAGGGGTTATAGGGTACAACACAAAATCTGATATGGATGCTGATACTTCACAGTCAGATCAAACTATAGGTGTTGTGATGAATGACTCCACAGCATCTAATAATGGCTATTACCGTTGGGATGATTCTGCTGGAAGCTGGGTAAAGCGTGATGAATTTTATGCAAATACCTTAGACCCTGCCGATACCAGTGAGGCGGTTACTGGGAAGGCTGTGGAAGGTCATGTGGCTCCAATTAGGAATAGGGATACAATTTATTCAGATAGCGCAGATGGCGACAATATAACGAATCTGGTTGGCATCAAGGATTTGATTATCACAAACACACAGGCTGGAAAAGTATATACCGTAACATCAGTTTCCAATGATGGTAGCACTATTAATATTAATATTTTCCGATCAGATGATGAGATAGGCACAAATTACGCATCCGTATTAAAACTTTCATTTAGTAATGATAGTGGGTATCAGAGTGCAAGCAAGCAAGGTTCAGCAGGTGAG
>NZ_DATHXO010000265.1:0-1753 GCF_035459645.1 Schnuerera sp. | reverse complement strand
ATGGCTAATATGTTCGGTGTAGGGAATGGTGCCACTGCTTTTGGCTTAAAGGCTATGAAGGAATTAGATGGTTTAAATAGAGATAAAAAGAAAGCTACTAATGCTATGGCTCTGTTTTTGATTATAAATATGTCTTCACTACAATTAGTGCCTTTAACCGTAGTGAAGATTCGATATGACTATGGTTCTAAGAATCCTACAGGAATAATAGGTATCACCATATTAGCCACCTTTTTGTCAACTATTATAGCCATAATAGTAGGAAAAATGTTTGAAAGGGGAAAAAAATGTTAGAGATTATTTCTTTAGGAATAGTTCCTTTTTTGATATTAATAATTCTTAGCCATGGGTATATAAAAGGAGTGGATATTTATGCTTCTTTTATTGAAGGAGCAATAGAAGGATTCAAAACTGTTATCAAGATTATGCCCTATTTAATTGCTATTTTTATAGCTATAGGTATATTTAGAGGTTCCAGTGCTTTAGATATGTTTACTCATCTTTTAAGCCCTATAACCCAAATATTAGGGATACCAAATGAAATTATGCCACTAATCCTAATCAGACCTATATCTGGCTCAGGAGCATTAGGTGTAGTAAAGGATACTATAGGATATTATGGTCCAGATTCCTTTCCAGGAGTAGTTGCTTCCGTCATGATGGGTTCATCAGAAACCATATTCTATACAATAGCCCTATACTTTGGCTCCATAGGAGTAAAAGACCACAGACACACCTTAAAAGCAGCTTTACTATCTTATATAATATCTATATTTATAACTATATTCATATGTGGAATTTTTTATAATTGATAGTCTTTGACAATGGACAGTTCACAATTATTAGGCGACTTTTGGTCGCCTAATAATTGTGCATTGATTAAAACTATTCTATTATATAAACTTTTACCTTTCTTCTACCAAAGTTCCTGACTTCTCTAGCTGTGTTGAAAAATAAGTCAATTTTGTTTCCCTTAATTGCTCCACCTGTGTCCTCAGCTATACAAAAACCATAATCTTTGGTACTGTCAAGACTTTCTACATACAGTTTAGTGCCTAAAGGTATTATCCTGGGGTCAACTGCTACAACTCCAGGTCTGGCTTTAGTACCAGAGGCTGTAATACCATAATATTTGTCTCCAGGTCTTTTACCTGTACTTTCATAAGATAAATCATAAGCTGTTGCTGTCATAGTAATAGCTTTTCTAAACCTAATATTTCCTCTAGAAGAAGCCACTGTGTTTTTAGTTCCCTTTTCCATTATTTTTGGAATAGGTTCTACAATAGTCTCTTCCTCTATAATTTTTTCTGAAACAAGTTTACCATTTTCAAATACTTTTTTTACTTTTACATTCTTTAATCCATCTTTTCCCTCTTGTATGGTATTTTCTATACCTAAATCTAATCTATCATTTTTCTTAACCATCTCTTCGTAGGGAATTGGTTCTTCAAATTCTTCAAATGTTTCTTCAACCCGAATGATTTCAATCTCTGTTCCAGGGATGACTTTTTCATCTAGGTTAGGATAAGTATAATCCTTTTCATCTAGTTCAATATTTAAATCCTCCAATATATCCTGGACTTTATCATGAACTGATTTAATTTCACCCTTTTTGTCTCCAAGGGCCAATATATAATCTTTTGGTGTCTTTATAATTATATTCATATTGTTTTCTAATTTAGTGTCAAGTGGAATATTTATATATGCATCTTCATCTAAAGTAATATCCTCTAGTCTAAGCAGTTCTTCCACT
>NZ_DATHXO010000264.1:0-2421 GCF_035459645.1 Schnuerera sp. | reverse complement strand
GGGTAAATATTGACGGATAAGGGGTTATCATAGCTATAGCTAAATGATATAATACGTATAAGTAGTTAAATGCGACGTAAACGTCGCAAATTGTGAATTTTAAATTGTGAATTGTGAATTAAAACCTTAGGAATTAAAAAGAAAGTTATGCTTATAATGTTATGTGCATTAACGAGTTGACATATAATCGGGTTGACACATAGGTCAACCCCTACGATGTGGAATATATCACAGTTGTGGGTAGGGATGGACCTGTGTGTCCATCCGGTTTCATACGACACATGATTTACAATAGTTATCGCAATGGTTCTAGCATATATAATGGTTGTACGTAGGGGCAGACCCATGTGTCTGCCCTCCAATAATACGACTCATCTTTTATATTATATGTAACATATAACACTATGAAATACTTATAAGACTAAAATTATAAAAATCCATATATTAATAAAGATAGGGGGATAAATATGGGAGATAAGGTAGTTGAACCTAAAAAGGGAGAAATACTTTTATATAGAACAAATGAGGGTGATATAAATTTAGGAGTACTATTTTCACATGAAACTGTTTGGTTAACACAAGCTCAAATGTCAGAATTATTTCAAAGAGATAGGTCTGTTATATCTAGGCATATAAATAATATATATGAAGAAGAAGAATTAGATAGGGATTCAACTATTGCAAAATATGCAATAGTTCAAAGTGAGGGGAATAGAGAGGTTGAACGAGAAGTTGTATATTATAATCTAGATATGATTATTGCTGTTGGGTATAGAGTTCGTTCACGAGAAGGTACATTATTTAGAAAATGGGCTACATCTGTATTGAGTGAATATACATTAAAAGGTTTTGTATTAGATGATGATAGATTAAAAAATGGGAAACATTTTGGTAAGGACTATTTTGATGAACTATTAGAACGAATAAGGGAAATTAGAGCATCGGAAAGAAGGTTTTACCAAAAGATAACGGATATTTATGCAGAGTGCAGCATAGATTATGATAGTAAATCTGACATAACAAAAGAATTTTATGCAACAGTGCAAAATAAGTTACATTATGCAGTTACTGGACAAACAGCTGCAGAAATAATAAAGAGTAGGGTTGATGCAACTAAAGATAATATGGGATTAACTTCTTGGAAAGGTTCGCCCAATGGTAAAATATTAAAATCAGATATACATATAGCTAAAAATTATTTAAATAAAGAAGAAATAGATGAATTGAATAGAATAGTAAATATGTATCTTGACTATGCAGAAAATCAAGCTAAAAAACAAATACCTATGAAAATGAAAGACTGGGTAGAAAAATTAGATGCTTTCTTGGAATTTAATGAATATGAAATTTTACAAGATAAAGGTAAGGTAGCAGCCAAGGTGGCAAAAGAACTAGCCAATGACGAACATAATAAATTTAGGGTTAAACAAGACAGAGAATATAAATCAGATTTTGATAGGGAGATTGAAAAATATTTAAAATAATCTCAATAGGCTTTAGTAGTGAAAGATTAAAGCAAAATATAAAGTTATAATTAATAGCAAATAAGGACAGGAGGATTTATATAAAATACCTCCTGTCTATATTTATTTTATATATTTATCATCAAATAAGTTTTGCTAGTTGAACCGATACGGTGAACCGTATCATAAGTAGGACAAGCTATGCGTCATATGATAATGTTTAAGGGGTCATAAAAACTATTATAAATTGTTATTTAATGTTATAATGTTTATATTATTATGGGGTATAATTAGGAAGATGTATAGTAGAGATTATTTATATTAAGGTGAATGAATTATGGTTGACAAAACCTTTGAAGAAAAAATGAATATAAGGGCACAAGCATGGGCAGTTAAAAAGTATTCAAATAGCTATATAAAATGAAAAAATCGAAAACTAATTACTTTTTAGGTGGTAAGTTGAAATATATTGAAAACAAGTTTATTTTGAAGATTATTACTTAAGGTTTAATAAAAAATGTTTTACTAAAGTCGATAACACCATAGGTGTTTTCATAGAAATAATAAAGAAAGGAAGTGGTTGCTATGATAAAAATAACAGCTAAGCGTGTAAGGAGGGTTCACGCCCTATAAACCCTCCAAATAAATTTAACGGAGGAAAGTATGAGAATTCAGAAGGATAATATTGTAGTTAGAAGTGCTACTACCCATGATGCTATTCAATTAAATAAGTGGTGGAATGATGGCAGGGTTATGGAACATGCAGGTTTCCCTAATGGTTTGGGGGAATCTTTAGAAGATACTATGAATAATATCATGAGTTGGGAAGGCAAATTAAGCCAGCTTTGTGTGATAGAAATTGATGGCAAACTTGTAGGGGAACTAAGTTATAGAATTAAAGATGATAATGCAGCATATCCTGGATGGAAAATATGTGATTTTAGTTACCAGAATCAAG
>NZ_DATHXO010000263.1:0-2009 GCF_035459645.1 Schnuerera sp. | reverse complement strand
CCCCAACCTATTGTCATGGTATTTATTTCATTTCCATCTTTTACAGTTAGAAAAGCTCCCTTTTTCAACTGTTCTAAAGCTTCTGATGAATACTCATTAAAATTAATTCTTTGAATTATCATGATAGTATCTCCCTTCCTTATTAACTTCTTCTATTAATATTTATTCTACTTCTATACAGAAAATCCTTCATAATAATAAATTTTTTAAAATTTAGGTAGATGACTTTTACATGAATTAAAAAGACTGAGTCCTGTAGAATATAGAACTCAATCCTTAATAGTTACTTAATAAAATGCATCTAACTTTTTTGGGGGTCAGTACAGAACGATTACTACTGTCCAGTTAAAATATAAAGCTTTGCCCCAAAGCATCTGCAGCTAGTATTGCAGCATAAACATCTTCTGCTGTAACTTCGAAAGGCATATTATAGATGGTTTCACCTTCTGCACAGCTTAATTTTGCTACATCCATTAATTTTTCTTCCGATGCTTCCGTAATATTTAGCTCTTTTAATGTAGTTGGTAATCCCACCTCATTACAGAAATATAATACTTCTTCTATTTCCTCTAATGGTGCATTTTCTAATACTAATTGGACTAAAACGCCAAAAGCAACTTTTTCTCCATGATATAACTCATGGGTTTCTTCAATAGCAGTTAACCCATTATGAATAGCATGCGCTGCAGAAAGACCACCGCTTTCAAAACCAATACCGCTTAATAATGTATTTGCTTCTACTATTTTTTCAACTGCTTTTGTTGCTACTTTCTTTTCTACAGCTAGTTTTGCCTTTAACCCTTCATTTAGCAATGTTTCATAACATAAATTAGCTAATGCAATCGCAGCATCTGTAGGATAACCTCCAGCCATAGTCATTGCACCAGCCTTGGCAGCTGCTCTTGCTTCAAATTTAGTTGCTAGTGCATCTCCCATACCTGCAACGAGCAATCGTGCTGGAGCATTAGCAACTGCATCTATATCGATTAGTACCATATCTGGATTTTTAGGTAATAGTAAGTATTCATCAAAAGCCCCATCTTCAGTATAAATTACAGACAATGCACTGCAAGGAGCATCAGTACTTGCTATAGTTGGTACTATAACTGCTGGTACTTTCTCATAATATGCAAGAGCTTTAGCAGTATCGTGAATCTTACCTCCTCCTACTCCCATAACTACATCAGACCCTTTTTCTTTAAATTCATCTCGAAGCCTATTTATTTCAACTTTTGAACATTCTCCATTGAATTCAATAAAATTAATTTTAGCAGCATTTCCAAAACTTTCTTTTATAATCTCTCCAAATCTTTTATAGCCTGATTTACTAATTAGAATGAAAAAAGAACTACCTAAATGTTCTACATGGGTTTTTATTCTCTTTAATTCTCCTTTGCCCTGAATATATTTTCCAGGGGAAATTATTATCTTCGTCATACAAATCCCTCCTCAATTTTTCTATGAATTATATACCCAAGTTTGATAATAATTAAACAATACGGCTTGGTTCTATTTTAAAATGTAAATAAAAATTTTCTATTTCTATTAGTAATAAAATACAACACCTAGTTCAAACTCTAGGTGCCCTCTACATTAATATCATATATTCTATTGCTATACATGTAATTGGATAATTTTTCTCCAATTGTATTCTATAATTAACCTTTGCAAATTAATAAATATTATTCATTATACTTCATAAAAAGTTAAAAACTTGATACATACTCCTCAATGAGGATATAATAATATTAAGTGACAAAATAAAGAAGGGAGAAGGATTAAAATTGATTGTTGGTCTTGATATGGGTGGAACCAATATAGATGGCGTTATTATAAAGAATGGTAAAATCATAAATAGAATTAAAAAACCTACTAATAAAAATAACATATTCGAATCCATATGGTCTACTTTAGGACAACTTTTATCTGGTTTTGATAAAACTAAAATAGATAGAATAAACTTAAGTACCACTGTATCTACTAATGCTATAGTTGAAAATAAAACTTCC
>NZ_DATHXO010000262.1:0-3626 GCF_035459645.1 Schnuerera sp. | reverse complement strand
TGTAGTAGAAGGACAATGGTTTTACGATACGGTTCAAAAAGCATCAGCTAATGGATATATAACTGGATATGAGGATAATACTATTAGACCAAATAATCCAATAACTAGAGAAGAAGTGGCAACTATTATAGCTAGAATAATGAATCTAAAACTAAATGATGAGGGAATTGAAGATTTTATAGATAAAGATAAAATAAATTGGAGTAGTGGATATGTAGGGGCAGTAGTAATAAAAGAATACATGGTAGGATTTCCAGATGGCTTTTTTAAACCTCAGAAAAATATAACTAGAGGTGAAGCTGTATATGCACTAAACAATATTGTATGTATAAAAGAAATACATGATGTTGAAGCAATAGTTAAGCAAGATTTTCTTGGCATCACTTACATTCATGTAATTTCCAATTCAGAGGGAAAGCCATCAGAAGTAAAAGCTAATGGTCAAAATTTAACTTATGATAAAAAGGATGGGAAGTGGAAGGGAACAACCTTAGATTTGGAAATAGGTGATACTGTAAAAATATCTATTATTAAAGACGGAGAAGAGGAAACCTTGACTGTTAAGGTAAAGGATATGACAGATAGTTAGAAATTTCAAATCAATATAAAGAGGAGGTTTCAAATTGAAAAAATTAAGTTTTAATCAGATTTTATCATTTATAATGATAGCATTATTAATACTTCCAGCTTTTGTATTTGCATCTTCTGGAACCAATGTATCTATTAAAAGTGTATATTTTAAAGATGAGAATGGGAATATGGTATATGTTAATTATGAACAAGTTACAGCAAACTCTATGGATGACGATCATATTCTTTATGAAGCTATTAAACATCATGTAGGAATTGCTGAGGAGAAAGGAAGAACAATCTATTTAGAAACAAATACTGGAACCATATTAGATTATAAATTGGCAATGTTAGACAATCTATTTAAACTCAGGGAAATTATAGGCAATGAAAAATATGAATTTGATGAAGAAATTGAATATACCCATGAGTTGAAAGTAATAGACGGAGAAGCAAAGATAGTTGAAGCTGAAGAAGAGGATCCAGAAGATCCTTCAGAAGATGTATACATTGTAAGGATAACTCCTGTTGATGGTATTATTGTTCCTATAGGGACAACAGAAGAAGAAGTTATGAATTTATTGGCAAAGACTACAACTATTGAAGATAGCGAAGGGGATACCCATATTGTAAGTTTAGACTGGGACATTATAAATTATGATGAAAATACAGAGGGTCAATATCCAGCTATAGGAGTATTCGAATTGCCAGAAGGTATAGACAATAATAGGGAATTAGAGTTAAAAGTAGAAACTACTGTTGAAGTATATACTCCAGTTGTTGAAGATTGGCCAGTGGAAGTCGAAGATGTATTTGTTGGAAAGAGTGAAATCACTGGTAATACCTATGCAAATATAGAAATTAAGGAAGAATACGTAACAGAAGTTACTGGGGTTTATGTAGAAAAAGTAATGGCAAATAAAATGGAAGATTCACCATCTCAATGGAGAATCAAAGTAGAAGATGGTACTACAATAGATGATTTAAAGGGGAAAATATCTACAATATTAGATGATGAAGATTTCGAAGAAGAACCAGAAATAATTGCTACTTTTCGTCCATCATTTATACCTACCTTTGGATATGTTTCCATTGAGGTCAATAATATAGAAGATGCTGAAAAATTTGATGTTGTTTATCATCTATCTGATAGCGAGGATGGAACAGAAAATATTGTAGAAACAGATATAGTTTCCATAGGTGAGGAAGCTGGATTGATATTTTATGATACTAATCAATATGATACTGTAGATATTAGAATTTATGATGGAGATGATGTGTTTCTTTATATTTTTGAAGATGTAGTTTTAAACCGATAATAGTGAATTACATTGAAATTAAAATCAGCCCAAAGGTTCCATCTCCTTTGGGCTAAACTGCTAAAAAAATTAAAGAGGAGGAGATAATTTGAAAAGAATAACTAGAATTTTTTCAATACTATTAATACTTTCTCTAATATTACCTGGTTTTACTTTTGCAGAAAATCAGAATAGTTTGACTGATGAGCAAAAGGAAATACATCGAAAAGTAACGGAAAAATTTGGTTCAGATCCTTTGAGTAATATTGATATAGATTCTATATCGACTGATGAAATCTTTGAAGACAGTGAAGAAGTAAGAATAATTATTGAATTAGAATCAAAACCTTCTATAGTCCATGCAACAGAAAAGAATATGGGTTATGAAGAATTAAATTTTGCTAGTCAAATTGAAAGGCAAATAGAAATTGAACAGGAGAAGGTTAAAAATGCCATTTTATCTAAAAATATAAATATGAATTTTATACACAGTTTTAAAACTGCCTTTAATGGATTTAGTGGCAATGCGAAATTTGGGGAGATTACAGCAATAGAGAAATTGCCTTCTGTAAAAAAAGTATATATTGCAAATGAATATGAAAGACCAATAATCAAACCGGATATGGATTCATCTAACGATATGATTGGTTCTATTCCTACTTGGAATATAGGGTATGAAGGGGAAGGTACTGTAATTGCTATCATAGATAGTGGTATTGATCCAAGTCATAAGGATATGATACTTGGTAATGAAACTAATCCAAAGCTTTCCAGACAAACAGTAGAAGAGATGGATTTACTAGGGAAATATTACACTGAAAAGATTCCATATGGATACAATTACTACGATCTAAATGATGAGATTCGTGATTTAGGGCCGGCTGCTTCTGAGCATGGAATGCATGTTGCAGGTACTGCAGGGGCAAATGGAGATCTAGAGAATGATGGCATAAGGGGAGTAGCACCAGAAGCACAGTTATTGGCTATGAAGGTGTTTTCTAATGATCCAATCTATGCAACTACATTTAGTGATATATATTTGGCAGCAATAGACGAAGCAGTAAGATTAGGTAGTGATGTTTTAAACATGAGCTTAGGTGCTGCTGCAAGTTTTTACATTCCAGAGTCGGCAGAGGATATTGCTATAACAAATGCAACTGATAATGGAATAGTATGTTCAGTTTCAGCAGGTAATTCAGGGTCATTTACCTATGGATGGGCAGATACTAATTATGGATATCCTTGGAAACAAAATCCAGATATAGGAGTAGTAGGCGCTCCAGGTCTAAATAAAGATACAATACAAGTCGCCTCTATAGAAAATATTAATCAAAAAGTAAATACTATAATTTATGAATTGGATGATGAAGAATATCATATTCCTATGGCAATAGCAGGAAATATTGATCCTGCAACTACGTTGATAGGTTCTCAAGAATTTGCAGATGGTGGCTCTGGGCATCCTTCTGAGCTTGAAAATGTAGAAGACAAGATAGCTTTGATAATACGTGGAGGATTAACTCCAAACTTCGTTGATAAAATTCAAAATGCTCAAGATGCAGGGGCTTCTGGAGTAATAGTATATAATCATGAGTCTGGTGGAGAGGAATTAGTTAATATGGCAACGCCAGCAGTCATGAAAATACCAGCTGTATTCATAGGATATCAGGGAGGAATAAGTTTAATGGAATTAGAAGAAAAAGTTATAACTTTTTCAGATGAGCTTATAACTGTACCTAATCCTAATGCCAATTTAAT
>NZ_DATHXO010000261.1:0-2097 GCF_035459645.1 Schnuerera sp. | reverse complement strand
ATATCAGAGGTACCTCTACCATACATATAGCCTTCTTTTATTACACCATCAAAAGGTGGATACTCCCAATTAGATGCATCTGGTACTGGTACCGTATCTAAATGACCAATGAAGCCTATTTTTTCTTCAGTTTCTCCCTTTATCTCTATTAACAAAGAACCTCTATTATCACCATGGTTAATTATTCTATAGTCTATACTTTCAGGGAAAAAGCTTAAGACAGTTTTTATTGCATCCATTTCATTACCAGGGGGATTAGTAGTATTTATATTAATAAGTTTCTTTAAAATTTTTTCCGTCCTTTCCTTCAATTTAAACTTCCTCCTTTAATACTAATCTTTATCTATTGTAGGAGAACATTACCAAATCCCCTACTCCCATTCTCTTTACCATACCAAATTTACTTACAAATCCTCCTGCTCCACTGCCTCGTCTTACTGCTCTGCTTTCAAAACCTACTACTTCTCCATTTACTATGGTATAAGCTGCAGACTTCACTTCCCTATTTATAACAGTAATATTCGCCAAAGCATTTTTTCCTAAATGACCAACTTTTTCTGTCCACCAGCTGTTTCCAGTTTTTTCTGCTACTAATCTAGCTGGGTTAGAAGTCATAGTGGCTATTGAATCGGATAAATTTAATACACCCATTTCAGCCAATTCCAATATAGCTGGAATATTGTCTCTAGTATCTCCAAATCCTTTCATAGTGGCATCATTTTGCCCATCAGATATTAAAACATCTACTATTCCCTTTTCCAATGCTTCATAAGCTAACTGTTGGGATTTTTTAGGCAAAATAAGTCCTTCTCTACTTCCACCACCTTCTCGCAACATGGTAGTTACAAACTCTCCAGTAACATTATCTTTCTTACATAAATCTATAATAAACTTCATAGACTCGGCTACATCTTTATGAGTACCACATCCAGCAGCCGTTGCATGGCCTAGGTGAATTGGTCTACCTTTAGACAATTCAACCAATCTTTCAGCATGATCTGGATCTTGAGTATGAGTCATATAGATTAATTTAGCCTTAGAAGTTATTTCAAATATTTTATCTATACTTTCATCAGACATTATAAAATGCCCCATATGATCTTTAATACCAACTACTAAAGGCGCTGTAGTATTTGTAATACCATTTCTTGTCATCTTAGATGAGGCTATGTCTTCCTCTAATTCACCTTTATATAGTTTTACCAATTCTTCCACTGATAACATTGTAGATAAAATACTTGCAGCACCTTGGTATAACCCAATATTTATAGGCAAACCCCTATCCACTTCTGCTCCAAGTAATGCAGGTGCCATAAAGGTATTTCCTGCTCCTGGCGAAAGACCCATAGTTACTCCATTAGCTACTGAACCATAAATTGGATCTGTACTTACTTCAAATAAATCTCCTAAATGTAGATGCATATCCACTAATCCAGGTACAACTAGTAAACCTTCACAATCTATTACTAAGTCTCCCTTTTCTATATAAATATCCTTTCCTACCTCTACTATTTCGTCACCTAATATAGCTACATCCAATACTTCTTCTACTTGGTTTTTAGGATCTATTACCAATCCATTTTTTAAAATAATTTTCCCAGTCTTGTCTAAATCCTTATTAGGATCCGATAAATTGCCATACTTCACTGAACCTAAAACATCTTTTAACATACCTACCTTTGTACTATACATACAATTCCCTCCTTGTTAATTTTCTACTTAATTGCATTTTACAACTAGTACTATTAATAGTCATTGTCCATAGAGTATAAAAAAGAAGACTATATATTAGTCTTCATGTACAATGAATATTGTTTGCTCATATTCATTAATTTTAAGCAAAGCTCTATTTTAAACTTGTCTTCCCTATTATTTAAATCTAAATTGACTATCTCAATAATCTTACTAAACCTATATTTCATAGTATTATAATGGATAAACATATCCTCTGCTGTTTTTTTCAGATTCCAGTCATTTTTGACTAAACACCCTAAAGTCTTCAAATATTCTCCATTATTTTCTTTATCATAATCTATTAGTTTCTTCAAATATTGGTTGCAAAAACTGCTGGCTTCATCTTCTAAAGAAATATCATAT
>NZ_DATHXO010000260.1:0-1826 GCF_035459645.1 Schnuerera sp. | reverse complement strand
TTTTCCATTCCAGCTTCTAAATATTTAGCCTTATTAGCAAAAAAACCACCTCCGACTGGATTAGGTGCATACATTTCTTCCATTTTCCCTTTATTTGTTTTTAGAACATTAATATCTCTCGTTTTATAATATAATTCCCTGATAATTCGACTTGTATCTAAAGCTTTATTCTTATAAGGAGATACAAAGTCTGCCTTATTTCGACGCAGCCATTCTACCGCAGTTATTATTTGTTGTGGATCTATAATTACATCTGCGTCCCAAACTGCTATATATGGAGTACAGCAGTTTTTTACTAACTTATTGGTGTATTTTGTATGATGTAAGATAGGATCATAATCTTCGATAAAGCGATATGAGACGTTTTGTGGGAGAAGTTTATGGACTATTCCGTTATTATACTTTGCAGTTTCTAAAACATGAATATTTGTATCGAAATGGTGGTATATAAAATCAATGACCATCAAAATATTCTCCAATCGCTCAATAGAGTCAATTTTTAACCCGATTAGAAAAGTGACATCTTGTAAATCTGTTTTATCGCCCATACTAACTAATAATTTTTTTTACCCATCTACTTTGTTAATTCTAAAAAGTGTAATCCTACCCCGGTGAAACCATAAAATAACAGGCCTACACTTCTTCTTTCTAATCCACCTTGTTCTACCTTTTCCCAATATTCTGAGCGAATGATCTTTACTATTAACTGCTCTCGATTAAATAGAATTTGTTCTTCATGGATTAAATAAAACAAATATTGACTTATTAAATCCACACCTGCTGCCCCATGCATCAAATGAATACTTTTATCCCTTAGTTCTCTTTCTAAAATTTCAGTCATTGCTATATTCTGCTTTAGTATAGTAGCATGATCTCGCCAATTTGGCATATCAGTCTGTTGTAGAATACTTTCCATACCAAGTAAAAGATATAGTCTATTGCTTGATAAACGAGGGAAGAGAGATAAAATGATAGGTGAAATATCATCCAGTATTCGGTCTATTTTATAGTTATAAATATCTATTTTTTTAGCTTTGCCAAGTAGTATTAGGCAAAGTGGGAGATCCCAAGAAATATCAAACACCCATGGTTCCTGAGCATTATATTTTCTTTCTTCAACCATTCTTCCAATATGATTAACAAGTCTGATTAATAACCTTCTAAAAATAAATCTTTGTTCTTCTTGAATACCTTGATTATGCAATCGTGAAAGGACATACACAAGAAATCCCATAGACCCTTGCAAAATCCCTATTGGAAGCTCATCATTAGATTCTATATGGCGATATATCTTATTATCAATCTCTGAAAATATCGCCTTTGTGGCTGCCTCCATAAACTTATTTTTAGCCAAATATTCAATCCCCCAAGCTATTCCAGCTAATCCATCTTCAAAACTTACTTCCAGATCGCTTCTGTTCACTTCCTCATAAACCTCACTAATTAATCGTTTGGCCAGCTTCTGATACTTTTTATTACCAGTTATTTCGGCAATATGAAAAAAATAGATGCTCACTCCTGTCTTTCCATTAAGTAACCCAATGTTGTTCATAGCAGGAGCGGTCTGCATCAATATTTCATTAACGGTATCGATTTTTTCAATAATCATATCTTTTTTCATCATATCCCCTTTTCCGTTATCAGTTTGCAACCTTCTGCATCGATTTGTTTAATATAAATGTTTATATTCTGTTGCTATTATTGTAGCTTAACAAGATAGCTTTTTATTGTTCCAGCTGACCCTTAATGTTGTTATATACTCGTTCCAATAGTCGCATATCATGGGTGATGATCTCTGCCTGTCCTCGCATTCCATCAGTTGGTCT
>NZ_DATHXO010000259.1:0-3705 GCF_035459645.1 Schnuerera sp. | reverse complement strand
ATCTTCAATAATTTTAGACTCACAAACTTTCCCCTTACATATACCCACAATTTCTTTAGCATGGGTATATGGAACTAAGGCATCCTCCGTGCCAGATACGGCTAATATTGCTCCATTATATTTAGATAGGCTTTCCATTGGAGAAGAGTTTCTAATATCATCAAACCATTGCTTAGACAATATTAAATCATCACGCCATGGCATAGGTATTTTTGTATATCCATTTTTTACTGCTTCTTCATAATATTCTTGAAACCATCCAGCAAAGACGCCTTCTCCATTATGACATGCTCCTGACCAACTAATAGCAGCATTTATTTTTTCTGGATATTTTCCTAAAAACTCTGCCATTACCCGAGCACCTTGACTAAATCCTAAGATAGCTATTCTACATGGATCAACTTTTTCGTTATTACGAATATAAGCATAAATCTTTTCAAGATCATCAACTTCCCCGTAAAAAGTTAAATCCTGTTTCTTTGCACGACTTTCTCCACAACCTGCAAAATCAAATCGTATGGATGCAATTCCTCTTTCTCTAAGAAATTCTGCTAATCTCACAAATAGATTTCCAACTTCATTTTTACTAGATCCTGTTCCATGACATAAAATAACTGTAGGAAAATTTTTACCTACCTTGGGATAACTAAATATAGCAGGAATATCATACAAATTACTTTTTACTGTAATTTTATTATCCATTTTAATCGCTCCTTCCAAATATAAAACTTCATTGTCAATTTATTTAACCTTTGTGTCGAGTAGGTAGGGAACTTTACAGTTCCTTTCCCCCCTAAGAACCGTACTTGTATGTTTCCATACATACGGCTCAAGCCATCATTTATCTCAAACATATTGGTATCTGAACTTTTTAAATTGCTTTTTCATCAATTTGTACCCTTCTTGAGAATTAGGCTTTACCTGATTTTTATTAAAGAAAGTGTCAACTCTAGGTAAATCTTTTCCTTCTCCATACTTCTCAAGTAACAATAGATGTTGTTGCTTACAACTTTGGTGTAATAATTCCAAATTGCCATAAGTTTCAACACCATTTAGTACCTTTGGTACTATCTGATTGATTTTTAATTCTTCTTCTCCCGCTAATGATTGATTACATACCCTACATTTGTAGTTACCTTGCTTTGCTAATTTTCTCCTACTCAAAACATTGTCCCTTATGAATTCCTTTTTATCTCTTTTTTCAAAGTATTCCTTTAAACTAGCATCATCAGGACTGTTTCTGTATGTTATTACCTCATGCCTTACTATTGGAATCCAACTCATTTTAAATAGTTGGGTTCTCTCATTATGAGGGTCTGTCAGTATCCATCTATCTTTACTAACCCCAGTATAATCAGGTTTGAAGTATCTTTTGTATATCCATTTAAAAGGTTTGTGATTATGCAGTCTTTTCAGGTGTTTTCTTATCTTAATCCATGTGTAATGGTCAAGATTACAAAAGACCTTCTTTGAAACCTCACTTGACCAATAGTTTCCTATTCCCCTTATCACAGGGTTTAATTTCATTATTAACTCTCCTACTGGTCTACCTTTCATATCTTTAAAGATATTTTTAATGGTTCTTTTAGCCTTTTTAATACTGTCTTTAGATGGCTTTATCAGTAATTTCATACCTTTGTTGGTTTTATATTGCCTTAGATTAAATCCAAGAAAGTCAAATCCTTCCTCAATATGGGTTACCTTTGTTTTATCTTCTGCTAGTGTTAGTCCCCTTTTGTTTAGATATGGCTTAAGTCTTTCATACATACTAAGTGCTTCTTCTTTTGTCTTACAAACTATTACAAAATCATCAGCATATTTAACTACTCCCACTGATTTACTGTTCAGGGTGTAATACTTCCCGTTTGGGCGATATCTAACACCCAGTTCCTTTTCCATTCCATGTAATGCAACATTTGCTAGAAGTGGAGATATTATACCTCCTTGTGGGGTTCCAAAGTCGGTATCATTAAAGGAATCATTATCAACGAATCCCGCTTTAAGCCATTTTTGGATAGTATCTTTTGCAGGAAATCCTATTAAGCAATCAATAATATACTCATGATTAAGATTATCAAAGCACCCTTTGAAATCTCCCTCAAATATCCATTTCCTTGTACTTCTTGATGATAGTTTGGTGAATAAATTGACTATTGCATCTTGTACACTTCTTTTTGGTCTAAATCCATAGGTGGAGGGTTCAAACTTTGCCTCCCATTGTGGTTCTAGTGCATTTTTAACAATATTTTGAAATATCCTATCTTTAATTATTGGTACTCCCAAGGGTCGCATTTTCCCATTTTTCTTTGGGATGTACACCCTTTTGGCTGGTCTTGGTCTAATATATTTAATATTATATGTCCTTAATAGATTGAATAATTCTAGTCTATCCTTTGATGTTAGTACTATTTTACCATCTATGCCAGGGGTCTTTTTACCTTTATTTATCTGTGTTACTCTTTTAATTGATAGTAGCAAATTAGCTTTACTTCTAATCATTAGTCTTTGAAGTTTCCTTAGTTTTCTTTTCTGACCCAACTGTTCGGCACGAAAAATCCGTTGGCGAAGTTTTTTCACATATGCATGAACCTTCTTCCAATTAATTAGCTCCCAATCCTGCACCTGTGGAGAAACAGCCGACTTATTAAGTTTATTAATAGTTTCCATAACATGTTTCTCCTTAAAAATTCTTCTGTCCGTTTTCTTTCGTGTTGATGACCCTGTGGAAGTCTGCCCTCTTTCGAGTGAATTATTAAATTCTATCCAACGGGTTATGATTTCCCCTTGGCTTTCGCCTTGTTGGCATTTGCTTTCTCCACAATCCTTTACCCTCTGGTATTGTAGTTCTCTTACGATTACCCTACCTCTATCAAGGAACACAAAGGGCTTACCAAGTTCCACTAAATGCAGATTCAAATGGGTAAGTATCCTTCTCTACTCCGATGGATATATGGGTTACTGTACGATTGCTATGCGATTCAATCTTTCCTATCCATATTAAGCTTAATACTCCGCAGTACACTCATCGTAGATAACGAAGATTACAAAGGTTTAACTCTCGCTTATACTCTCCCATCTTTCCCTTAGCCCTGCATTACTCCTGCGTAAAGCAAAACATTAGGCATTTAACTCTCATGCAACCTACAATCCAATTACTCAGAGTGCAGTTTCGAGCGGGGATATGTTTAGTAACTAACATAGTTTCTACTGAAACGCTACTATTTAGCGACTTCTTGTCGCACCGCATAAATCTACATATACGCAACTGATTACCATCTTAAATATAATTATACTAAATAATTGTAAATTATTAAAATACCAAAATCCTTACTTCTCATACACTGCTTACAACAATTAGATTCTAATTACTCTAAGCAATGCATGAAATATATTGTATAAAGGTTCCTGAAACCCTTGATTTAATAACAAAAACTGCACCCTATCACTATTATGACACGTTCCCCTGTAGCGTGATATAGTAAACCAATAGTTTCATTCTTCTTTCTCATCTCTTCTAAGCTAGTTAAAGCTTCTTCCTGATAACCCCTAAGTTCAATAATTTTTCCTCGCTGCTTAGGTAGAAAATCCTCACTTAATTTAAAGTTCTCAACTTCACTAAAAAAAGTTAAAAGCTCATCTCTAACTTTTTCCTTATTTTTTACCAATTCATTGTAGGTCCATCTATATATTTTCCAGCCATTATAT
>NZ_DATHXO010000258.1:0-5091 GCF_035459645.1 Schnuerera sp. | reverse complement strand
CTTAAATTTAATGGAATAAATAAAATAGATTTGTCTTTATTTAAATCTAACGAAGATAATTTAAAGTCTTTAGTAAAAACTACAGGATATGAAATAAGAAATATTGAATATCTAAGTGAAAATAATTATACTATATTAGATTCTTTAATTATAAATACAAATACTATTTACAATTTAGATGTGCAGGTGTAATTATGAAGGATGATAATGTTAATAAAAATAAAAAAGCGGTAGCCCTTTCCTATAAAGAAGGATATAATGCACCAAAAGTTATAGCAAAAGGAAAAGGTCAAATTGCCGAAAAAATATTAGAGGTTGGTAAAAAAGGTAATATAGAAATATATAAAGACGATAGCTTAATTGAAGAATTGATAAAACTAGATTTACACGATGAAATTACTCCTGAATTATACGAAGCAATCGCTAGAATTATATCTTTTGTATATCAATTAGATGAAAAAAAGGATGAGTCCAATGGTAAATAACTTAAAAAAAGGTATATTTGGAGAAAATGAAGCTGTAAAATATCTGGTTTCACAAGGTTATAGGATATTAGATAGAAATTACAGAACAAAGGTTGGAGAGATAGATATAATTGCAATTAAATCTCATATTCTAGTCTTCATAGAAGTTAAGGCTAGAACTAGCACAAGTTACGGATATCCTTATGAAGCTGTAAATTGGAAAAAACAGGAGAAAATTTATAAATCTTCTTTAATATATATTAAGCATAAGAGTATGAATAATTATCAAATAAGATATGACATAATAGAAGTTTATTTAAGAAAAAAATTAAAAATAAACCATATAGAAAACGCTTTTTGTATGTAATAGTTGAAAAATGAGTTATTTTCACTATTACCCAGGGAATGGATAATTATATTTTTATAAAGGGGGCTAATATGTATTCTAAAGTTAATACTTGTGTTTTACAAGGGTTAAATGGATATATAATAGAAGTAGAAACTGATTTATCTCGCGGATTGCCAGTTTTCAATATAGTTGGATTACCTGATGCTTCTATCAAAGAATCTAAAGAAAGAGTAAGGACAGCAATAAAAAATAGTGGATATGAATTTCCTCTATCTAGAATTACTGTTAATTTAGCACCTGCTAATTTAAGAAAAGAAGGTTCTCAATTAGACTTAGCTATTGCTTTGGGTATTTTACAAGCTATGGGAATAGTCGATGATTTTGATTATGAAGGTACTGCTTTTATAGGCGAGTTATCTTTAGATGGACGACTAAACCCTATAGAAGGTGCATTACCAATGATTATTTCTATGAGGAAATCCAATATTAAAAGATGTATTGTCCCTTATGATAATAAAGATGAGGCTTCAGTTGTAGAAGATATTGATATATTTCCTATTAAAACTTTAAATCAAGTTGTTAAGTTTTTAAACAGTGAAGAAGAAGTTTTGCCTTATAAAAATTTATCAAATTTTTCTCAATACGAAGAGGAACAATTTGACATGGATTTTAGTGATATTAAAGGACAAGAAGGATTAAAAAGGGCTTTAGAAGTAGCTGCTGCTGGTGCACATAATATGTTGATAATTGGCCCTCCAGGAGCTGGTAAAACAATGGCAGCTCGTAGATTACCCACTATACTTCCAAAGCTTTCTTTTGAAGAAGCGATAGAAGTTACTAAAATATATAGTGTGTCAGGATTATTAAAATCTAAAGCTTTAATAAAGAAACGTCCTTTTAGAGCTCCTCATCATACGGCTTCTTCTACATCTCTAATCGGTGGTGGAAGAATACCAAAACCAGGAGAAGTTTCTTTAGCGCATAATGGAGTACTTTTTTTAGACGAGATTCCGGAGTTTAAAAAAGATGTATTGGAAGTATTAAGACAACCAATGGAAGATGAGGTTGTAACTATATCTAGGGTCAATGCAAGTCTTACCTATCCATCTAAATTTATGATGATAGCTAGCATGAATCCATGTCCATGCGGTTATTATGGCGATCCCTTCCATGAATGCACATGTTCACAAAGTAGTATAGATAGGTATCTTGGTAAATTGAGTAATCCATTATTAGATAGAATCGATATCCATATTGAAGTTTTACCTGTAGATTATAAGGATTTAAAAGACGAAAAAAATTTAGAAACATCAGAGGATATTAGAAATAGAGTTAATAAATCAAGGCAAATTCAATTAGATAGATATAAAAAGAGTAACTTATATAGTAATTCTCAACTATCTCCAAAAAATATTAAAAAATATTGTAGACTAAATAAAGGTGCAGAAACAATTTTAAAAGAAGCTTTTAAAAAGTATAGATTCAGCGCCAGAACATATAATAAGATATTAAAAGTAAGTAGGACTATTGCAGATTTAGATGATGAAGATTTAATACTTGAAAAACATATTTTAGAAGCAGTAAGGTATAGAAGTCTAGATAATAAATACTGGGGGTAACACAAAATGTTTGAAATTTCCAATAAAGAAGTTTTAATATGGTTAAATAGCTTAAAAATTGGAAATAGAACTATTGAAAAAATAATGGAGCAAATTCAAAGATTAGAAGAACTTTGGATAATGCCTTCTAAAAAAATATATAGTTTAAAAAATATTAAGACTAAAATTAAAGATAAAATTATAGCTAATCGTAATATAGATTATTTAAAGGAAGTATTTTATATTTTAGATAAACATAGTATAGATGTAATTACTATCTTTGATAAAGAGTATCCTAAGAGATTACACTACATATATGATAGCCCTAAAGTATTATATGTAAAGGGAAATATTATTGAAGATGATAATCTTGCTATTGCTATTGTAGGTTCTAGAAAGTCTACTTCCTACGGAAGATGGGCTACAGAAAAATTTGTAGAAGAGCTGTTAGAGTTAGATGTAACTATAGTCAGTGGTTTGGCTTTAGGAATTGATAGTATAGCACATAAAAAAGCTTTGGAAGGAAAGGGAAGAACTATAGCCGTATTAGGTAATGGGTTGGATATTGTCTATCCTAAGAGAAATAAGGATATTTATAAAGAAGTGCCCAAAAATGGCGCCTTAATATCTGAATATTTTTTAGGAGTTCCTCCTTTAGCCTATAATTTCCCCCAAAGAAATCGAATAATTAGTGGGTTATCTTTAGGAGTAATTGTTATTGAAGCTAAGGAAAAAAGTGGTTCTTTAATAACTGCTCATCATGCTTTGGAACAAGGGAAAGAAGTATTTGCTTTACCGGGCAATATTAATAGTATTTTTAGTAAAGGAACAAATAAATTAATAAAAGATGGAGCAAAATTAATAATGAATATCGATGATATAGTTGAAGAAGTATATGAATTACAAGAAAAACTGAAAAATAAAAAAGAAAAAGATATTGATTATTCTCAATTCAGTTCTTTAGAAATTAAGGTTTTAGAAAATATAAAAGAAGGCCCTGTACATTCTGATAGTATAGCTTTGAATACAAGTTTAGATATATCTACCGTCAATAGTATTTTGACAATATTGGAGCTTAAGGGCGTAATTAAAGAAATGACAGGCGGAGTATTTACCTTATCTTAATTAGTAGTTAATTGGAGGTGTAATCATTGCAAAAAAATTTACTTATTGTTGAATCTCCTGCAAAAGCAAAAACTATTAGAAAATTTTTAGGTAAAAATTATAAAGTTAAAGCTTCTGTAGGACATGTGAGAGATCTACCTAAAAGTAGTTTAGGTATTGATATAGAAAAAAATTTTAATCCAAAATATATAACTATAAGGGGAAAGGGCCCTGTTGTACAAGAATTAAAGAAAGAAGCTAAAAAATCTGATAAAATTTATCTAGCTACTGACCCAGATAGAGAAGGTGAAGCTATTTCATGGCATTTAGCATATATATTGGGCATAGAAGAAGACGATTTGGTAAGAGTAGAGTTTAATGAAATAACGAAGGAAGCTATATTGAATGCAATAAAAAAACCTAGACCGATTGATAAAAATTTAGTCGATGCACAACAAGCAAGAAGAATTTTAGATAGGCTTGTAGGTTATAAAATAAGTCCTTTGTTGTGGAGAAAGATTAAAAAGGGATTAAGTGCAGGTAGAGTACAATCCGTTACTGTAAAACTTATATGTGACAAAGAAAAAGAAATTGAAAACTTTGTACCTAAAGAATATTGGAGTATAAAAGCTTTATTGGAAAAAGATAAAATTCCTTTTGAAGCAAAATACTACGGTATCTTAAAGGATGGTAAAGAAAAGAAACTGAAGCTTTCTAATAAAGAAGAAGTCGATAAAATATTATCATCATTAGATAAAAATAATTTCATTGTGAAAGAAGTAAAAAAAGGAACTAAAAGAAGAAATCCTTATGCACCTTATACAACTAGTACTTTACAACAAGATGCTTCTAAAAAGCTAGGTTTTTCTACTAAAAAGACCATGATGTTAGCTCAACAGCTTTACGAAGGAATAGACATTAAAAAAGAAGGTACTGTTGGATTGATTACTTATATGAGAACAGATTCAACTAGGGTTTCAGGAGAAGCTGTGAAACTAGCTAAATCTTATATCATTGACAATTTTGGGAAAGCTTATAGTAATGGAGGAAAGACTTATATTAACAATAGTAAAAAGGAAGCCCAGGATGCTCACGAAGGAATAAGGCCAACTTCTATAATTAGAAGTCCTGAAAATGTGAAAGGTTCTTTAACAAAGGATCAATCAAGATTATATGAACTAATATGGAGTAGATTTGTAAGTTCGCAAATGAGTCCAGCTAAATATGACACTCTTACAGTAAAAATATTTTCAAACAATAATATATTCAGAGCTTCAGGTTCAAAGTTAAAATTTGATGGTTTCTTAAAAATCTATAAAATTGAAGATAATAATGAAGATTCAAAAGAAATGCCACTTCTTAAAGAAGGAGAAAAAGTTAAAGTCAATAAAATTGAACCAAATCAGCATTTTACTCAACCTCCTGCAAGATATACTGAAGCTTCATTAATAAAAACTTTGGAAGAATTAGGAATAGGTAGACCAAGTACTTATTCTCCAACTATTTCTACCATACTAAATAGAGAATATGTAAATTTAAATAATAGATCTTTTGTACCTACAGAACTAGGTGTATT
>NZ_DATHXO010000257.1:0-2170 GCF_035459645.1 Schnuerera sp. | reverse complement strand
CTATTTTTTAGCCGTTGTGAACAACTTAAAATAAAAACCGGAATAACGAACGCAAAAGTTCAAGTATTCCGGTTTTTGTTTTGTTTATAATAATACTATGTTATTTTGCTTTATGTTTTGTTGTTTTTACTCTCTATTGTTATTATTCTTTTAAGGTTTGCTGTGAATATCGATATTATCGATTGTAATTGCATACCAAAAAGGCCACTTGTATAGGTTTTTGCCATACTATAGCTATTTTTAAGTTCAGAGTTCTTTGCCTCTATTTTATATCTTTCTTTATATAGTTCTTTAAACTCTTTTGAGTTTTGGAAGTCTACTTGATCTTGATGTAGTTTAGAAGGTAACCTATGTGTATAAGTCTTTGTTTTACTTCCTTCACTATAGCAACCATCTTTATATGGACATACTTTACATTTATTTACATCAAAGAAGAATGTTGTTTGTTGTGCTTTATCAGGGTGCTTTTTCCCACCATTTCTAACTTTTTTTATCGCCATATGTCCTGCAGTACAAACATACATTCCTGCATCTTTATTAAAAGTAAACCCTTTACAGCGGCTCGCTGTTGGGTTTCCACTATATACATATTGATTTGTTTTTGAAACTATTTTAATATTGTTTTCTTTCCCATATTCTAAATCACTCTTACCTGAGTAAGCACCATCACCAATCAATATATCAACATCATAACCGTTCTCTATGGATTGTTCTATTAATTCTTGGGTATATGTATTATCTGCTTTATCTCCTGTTGAAACAACTGCAGCTGTTATAATTCTTTCTGGACTCATGGCAATATGGGTTTTATAACCGAAAAAAGATGTATCAGCTGTTTTGTGACCAATTCTTGCCTCTTCATCATTTAGAGATATTTTATTTTCTATATCGTCATTCACTATTTCTTCTAAGTAGTTTATTTTTTCTGAAACAGCATTATAAAATGCTAGTTGTTCGTCACTTCTTAGTAAATCTATTAATTCAGTGCAATATTTTATGTGATCATCTAAATCCCTACTTGTTGGTTTAGATGGCATCATATCTTTATACTCTGCTTTAATTTCGTAAACAGTTTTTCTTAAAGCCTTACTTTCTTCGGTTAATATCTCTATTGGTGATTTTGGATTATAAACGCTCTTTGTATGTGTAGAATCTACTATAATAGTTTTTGTTTTAATTATTCCTAAATTATTTGCAACCTCTAGCGTTTTAGATAATAGCTTTTGTAATATTAACTCGTCATTTAATCTTAGTTTTCTAAACTTAGTCAATAAGGTATGATGAGGCATATTATCTTCTGGAGCAAGGTCTAAAAAGTACTTAATAGCCATGTCTGTTTCACCACGTTCTATTAAGTCTCTATCACTTAACTTATATTTTCCTTTAAGCATTAACAGCTTAAATAGTTTTATTGGGTTGTATGCCATTGCACCATTATCCAAACAATACTTATCTTTTAATTCGTCATATATAAAATCATAGTCAATTATATCATGTAGTTTCCTAATCCAATGATCCCTTTTTATTATAACTTCATATATTCCAATGTATTCCGATAGTATTAATTTTTCTTGATTTGGTAGCATATCCTTCACCATTATAACCTTTATATACTATATATATTTTATCATATTTAGTGTTATTTTACTATACAAAAAGGAACGATTTTATTCGTTCCTTAATTGGTACATCAATTGGGACTTTTTCAGCAGCCTCGTGACTAACGGTCTTCTTTCTTCAAGCTATTTATTCTCTTTTTTAAAACATAAGAACCAATCTAAACAATATTGATCTTCAGCATCGCTTTCCATTCTTTCTTTAGCTACCCCACAGGAACCTGCTGTAGGGACAATAACATCATCACCAGGACGCCAATCTGCAGGTGTTGCCACAGCATCTTTATCTGCTTTTTGTAAAGCAAGAATAACTCTTTTTATTTCATCAAAATTTCTCCCCGTTGAGAGTGGATAATATAGAATAGTGCGAATAATTCCCTCAGGATCAATAATGAAAACTGCCCGAACTGCTTGTGTAGTTGATTGTTCCGGTTGAATCATTCCATATTGTTTAGAGATATCCATTTTAATATCTTCAATTAATGGAAATTTAACTTCAATGTCCTTCATTCCATTCCATTCTAATTCTTGAATTTTTCTTAACCAAGCAATAT
>NZ_DATHXO010000256.1:0-3255 GCF_035459645.1 Schnuerera sp. | reverse complement strand
TTAGTTATTTTTGGGTCTAAATTCCTTAAAGCTCCTGCAGCTGCATTTCTTGCATTTTTAAGTGGCTCTTTGGCTGTCTCGTTGTATTTTTGAAGAGCAGATAAAGGCATTAGCCCCTCCCCTTGCACTTCAATGGTTCCTTTATACCCAATCCTTAAAGGAATGGTTTTTATGGTCTTTAACTGAGGGAGAATGGCTTCTCCTACTGTCCCATTTCCTCTAGTAGCCCCTTGGACCAATTCTCCATCCCTATAGGTTAGATTGATAGTCAATCCATCAAATTTATATTCTACTACATAATTAGGAGGAGGTAGTTTGTCCTCATGACTGTTATTATACTCCTCTATTAATCTCCTAATCCTATTATCCCAATTTATTAATTCCCCATAATTTTGACTTTTATCTAAACTCCAAAGTCTTTCCATATGAAAATGTTTCTCAAATTTATCCAATATCTCTCCACCAACTCTTTGAGTTGGAGAATAGGAGAAAATTTTTCCTGTCTGCTTTTCCAATTTTGCCAATTCATCATATAGGGTATCATATTCCTTATCACTTACTTTTGGTTGGTCTAATGTATAATAGTAATAGTTTAGTTCATTAATTTCTTCAATAAGCTCTTTTATCCTTTTAACTTTATCCATTTACTATTCTCCTTTCAATATTTCTATCGGAGCAATGGAAAGTAGCAATCTTTTAAGGCCTACTTTATCAAAAGCAATTACTATCTCTTTATCTTTATCCCTTTCCTTAATTTGAACTATTGTACCTATACCCCATTTTTTGTGACTAACTTTCATGCCTACATCTACATCCATATTGCCAACAGATGGCCTTGTTTTTGATTTACTACTTTTTTTAGTATAATCATTCACTTTTACAAGTTGTTCTTTATAATTCCTTTGTTTTACTTTTTTCTTCTCTATTGATGATATTGTATAGCCTTCTGGTATTTCATCTATAAACCTAGAAGGTAAAGTATAATTTGTATTACCATAAATAGTTCTCAATTTTGCACTAGTTATGAATAACAGTTTTTCAGCTCTAGTTATAGCTACATAGCATAGCCTTCTTTCCTCTTCTAGTTCTGTTTCATCATCTAAAGCTCTTGAGATAGGGAAAAGCCCTTCCTCCATACCTACCATAAATACTACTGGGAACTCTAAACCTTTGGCAGCATGGACAGTAAGCAAAGTTACAGAATTAGCAACATCCTCAGTTTTATCAACATCTGAAAGAAGAGATACAGTAGCTAGAAAATCTTCTAAAGTTCCTTCTGGGTTCTTAACTTCAAAATCTATGGCTACAGATATAAACTCTTTAATATTATCTAATCTAGTTTGTGATTCAATGCTAGCCTCTTCTTCTAATTCTTTAATATATCCTATCCCATAGACAACTTCTTCTATTAACTCTTTTAGTCCCTTTATTTCTTTCATAGCCATAAATTTGTTTATCATATCCATAAAGGATTTTAAATTATTTTTTGCTCTCGTTGACAATTTAGGTATACTGTCTATATTCAACAATACACTATATATACTTTCCCCAGTTTGATTAGCATATTCCTCAACTTTCTCTAAAGTTGCATTGCCAATTCCTCTTTTTGGTACATTTATAATACGTTTTAAAGATATATCATCTACTGGGTTTTGAATTAGTTTTAAATAAGCTATTATATCTTTTATTTCTTTCCTATCATAAAACCTTAATCCTCCAACAATCTTATAAGGAATACTTTTTCTCATAAAGATTTCTTCAAAAGTCCTTGATTGGGCATTAGTCCTATATAGTATGGCAAAGTCTGAAGGTTTGTATCCTTCATTTACAAGCTCTTCTACTTTATTGGCAACAAAGAAAGCTTCTTCATCTGAATCCAATAAACTCTCCACCACTACTTGGTTTCCTTCTTCATTAGCTGTCCATAATTTTTTCTCTTTTCTGCTTAAATTGTTTTTTATCATATGGTTGGCTACGTTTAATATATTTTTGGTAGAACGATAGTTTTGTTCTAACTTTATAATTTTAGTATTTGGAAAATCTTTTTCGAAGTCCAAAATATTTGAAATATCCGCACCTCTCCATCCGTAGATGCTTTGATCAGGATCCCCCACCACACAGATGTTCTTATATCTTTCTGAAATCAATTCCACCAATTTATACTGTATCTTATTTGTATCCTGAAACTCGTCTACAAATATATACTTAAACTTCCTTTGATAATAATCAAGTACATCTGGATTGGATTTTAATAACTCTACGGTTTTTATTATTAAATCATCAAAATCTAAAGCATTATTGGCTTTAAGCTTTTTCTCATAAAGAGCATATATCTCTCCTACATTCCTGCTATAATAATCACTGTAATTTTGATTTATATATGTATCCGGATCCGTCATTTTATCCTTTAGTGAACTAATAACGCTAAGAACTGACCTTTCCTTATACATATCCTTACTCAAGTTTAAATCCTTAATACATTCTTTCACGACGGTAATTTGATCATCTCTATCATAGATGGAGAAACTTCTATCATATCCTATTTTATCTATATTCCTTCTAAGTATCCTTACACATACAGAGTGAAAGGTACCCATCCATATATCATCTATATTACCATCCAATAAATAATCTACCCTTTCCTTCATTTCGTTGGCAGCTTTATTGGTAAAGGTTATTGCCAAAATATTTCCTGGGAAAATCCCCTTTTCTTCTATTAAATATGCTATCCTATGGGTCAATACTCTAGTTTTCCCACTTCCCGCCCCAGCTAAAATAAGTAAAGGCCCTTCTGTATGGAGAACGGCTTCTTTTTGTCTTTCATTCAGTCCTTCTATCAAATCCATATTGTCACCATCCTAGTTAAACATTAGTTTCCTTTTTATTATATAATAACAATAGATTTTTTCCAATGGAAAAGAACAAGCAAATGTTATTAACGATATTCTTTTACTTGAAAATATAAAAACCCAATGCTAATAATAAAACAATTAGCATTGGGTTTTTGTTTTATCTATTCTTCTTTCATATAGCCTAATCTATCAAATACAATCTTATATCCATCTACTCCATAATTTAATGATCTGTTTATTCTACTGATTGTAGCAGTACTTGCTCCTGTTTTCTTTTCAATCTCATTGTAAGTGTTGTTTAGAGTTAATAATTTTGCCACTTCTAGCCTTTGAGCAATAGACTGAATTTCCTTTATTGTGCAAACGTCTTCAAAAAATCTATAACATTCTTCAACTGTTTCTA
>NZ_DATHXO010000255.1:0-6134 GCF_035459645.1 Schnuerera sp. | reverse complement strand
GTTCAAAAGGCAGATAAAAGAGTTAAATTCACATATTTATATAATCAGAAATTAACAATTACCAAAGAAGAAAGAATGAATTTTAATCGTATTTTTAAGCCAAAGGGAGAAAAAGTCATTTTTATCGCTAATTCTAATTGGGAAACCTTAAATGTTAATAGGCTGCCAGCATTAACAAATTTACTTTATTGGATTCCTCGTATAATTATTAATTATATTTTACAGCTAGATGAGAAAATAAACATTATTCATGTTGGTCCCAAAAGCTGGGGGAATATAGAAATAAATGAGAATATCAAATATCATCATTTTAAGTTTCTAAAACCAGATGAATTCAATACATTATTAAGTTGTTCCGATATATTTTTAACGACTAACATTATTTCATCAACTCTAGCAAAATCAGTATATGCAACAGTCCCGGCAGTTGTACTTCAAAATGATAAGTTGGTGAATTTTACTAGATTATCAGAACAGCTAAACAAAATGCCTTCTTGGTATCAGGAGATGGCGAATGATGTAAAGATAGCTTATCCATTTAGGTTATTTCCTTTTGGTTGGTATAGCTTTTTAAAAAAATTATTAGATAACAATGAATATGCGGATACATTTTTACAGACTTCAATTTTTCAAATAAATAAGACAATCAATATATTAAGGTCCTATTTATATGACAAGTATGCCTATACTCAACTACAGCATAAGCAAAGTTTGTACGTAGATAAGATTATTCAATTACCCTCACCTAAAGAAGTTGTTGAGTCATTAGGGGATTTATAATGCTTTACTTTTAATGAAGGAGGAACAAAATGTTTACAGATTTTACAAAAATATTAGAAGCACCTTTTGTAGCACAAAGCCAATTTAGAGCTAAAGAGCAAATAAAGTTCAAGATAAAAATGGAGAATTATTATCTTAACTCTTTAGGTAGAGTATATAAGTTACAAAAATTAAATTCTGAATATATGCGAACAATCGAAGCAATATATGAAGATGCAATCATGTATGTTTCATATACATGGCATAATGCTAGATTTGAAAATAGGATGCCAAAGAAAGAATCTCAAAAAACGGAATGGACTTTTATAAAGGATAAGACTTTTCAATCACATATTATCTTATCCAATGAGAAATTGGAAGGACTTAACACTAGAACTAATTTAAATATTAGCAGAGAAGATCATAAAAACTGTCTTCAATCCATAGAAAAAGAATATAGTTTATTTCCCAAATTACCATCTAGCTATTTAGTAGTTATGCAGACCTTTGATATTCTAGCTTTTGAAACCTATTTGTCATATATTCATTCCTATAATTTTACTAATAATGGATGGGAACTAGATAAGTGGATTAAAATTCAGCCACAAGAGTTAGAGCATATGGAATCGACAAATATAGGTCTCGGCATGTATTCTAATAACTCTTTCTTTAAAAATGGAAAATTCAATTTAAAATTTACTGGGTATGGGAAAGCCCACAATAAATATTGTGCTATTTTTGACTATTACTGTGACTATTCTCAGGTTAAGATGCAGGACAAAGATAATCCTAATGTTCAAAGGAATGGAACATCTTATTATCATGGTCAAATATGGATCAATTTAAGCACCGGAGATCTAGAGAGAGGGACCATGCAAGAAAGTTATATAGCTTTACAGGAGGGATTATCAAAAAAACCAATCAACATTAGAAGAAAAGTTTTATGTGAAACCATAGAAGGTGAGGAAGCTAATAGTGAAAACTAAAAATGATTTTTATAAAAATCCACCAGAAATGGCTCTATTTGAGATAACAACAAGATGTAATTTAGCATGTAGCTATTGTGTTGCCCGTAGTTTGGTAAAGCATCCATCTGATTTACCTATGGAAAAAATACAAGAGTTAAAGAAGTCTTTAGATTTTTTTGAATATATAGCTTTTAGTGGATTAGGAGAGTCACTAATCCATGAAAATTTCTATCAAATCTTAGGAATATTTAAGGATAAAAAGGTTGTAATAGTGACTAATGGCTCAATACCAATTGATTATCATCGTTTAACAGTCTATGACAATGTTGATGCAATATCTTTTTCAGTAGATGGAGCTACAGAAGAAAATATGAAACAAATATCTAGTAATTATAGATTTGATATACTATTGAAAAATTTAGAAAATGCTTCTAAATATAAAGTAAATATTGCCTTTAATACTACCATTACAAAAGAAAATATAGACCAAATAGAAGATTTACAGGAAATGGTTATAAAATATAAAGTTAACCGTTTTAAGGTTGGTTTACCTTTAGGTAAAGAAAAATGGGTAAGAAAGAATTTTAATTGGCTCCAAAAGGTGTTAAAAAAACTTGAAAAAAGAATGAAAATAATGGGAGTTGATTATGAGGGGCCCTTTGAGGTAAAGTGTAGCTTTAATAATGCACCTATTGCAGTAGTATCTAAAAATGGCAATATATATCCTTGTTGTGATTATTTTTGCAGTCGGCCATTGGCTGGGAACCTTTACTACAGTAACTTTGAAACATTATGGAAGAAATCTTCCTATGATAAATTTAGGACCGGTGAATTTTGTAATACCTGTAAACAATATCACAATTCTAAAGAACTAATTGATTTATACACTAAAGAATAGATTGTAATATTATGAAAGATTAAAATATCTATTATTAAAGTCAATGTTAAAACATGATAAAATAACAAAATCTATTATATAGGGGGGTAAAAACTTGATCACTCTTAAGAATGTAGTGAAAACTTATAACCACAAAAATGTTGTAGATGATATATCCTTTACAATTGAAAAAGGGGAGCTATTTGGATTCTTGGGTCCTAATGGAGCTGGTAAAACCACAACAATAAAAATGATTATTGGATTGCTAGAGCCAAATCAAGGAGAAATATGGGTCAATGGCATTGATGTATTAAAGAACAAAAAACTAATTTATGAAGATATTGGCGTTGTTTTTGAATTACCAAACCTCTATATGAGAGCGTCAATAAAAAATAATCTAAAGATATTTGCAGAGTTGTACGGCTTGAAAGATGATCGCATCAATGAAGTTATGGAAGATCTACAGCTATGTGATAAGCAAGATGTGAAGGTGGAAAAATTATCTAAAGGATGGAAACAGAGAGTATTAATAGGAAGAGCTTTGCTACATAAACCCAAAGTTCTTATACTAGATGAACCAACAAGTGGTCTAGATCCAAATACAGCTAGTTTGATTCGTCAATATATTAAAAAACTTAATGAACAGGGAACAACAGTAGTTTTAACTACTCATGATATGCATGAGGCCGATGAATTAAGTCATCGTGTTGGAATTATGCATAATGGAAAGCTTGTAGCAATTGGAAAACCCACAGAACTAAAGTCCAAGTATTTAAGAGAGGAAATCGAAATAAAATATGTAGACAATGATAGTGTTGCAATTAAAAGGTTGGAATCTGGAGCCACAGAAACTGAAAAATTAATATCTCAATTAACTAGTCAAGGGAAATTGATTAGTATGAATACAAGTGGAAATTCACTAGCAGACGTTTTTGCAGTATTAACAGGGAGGGAATTAAGTTGAGGAATACACTAATACTTATAAAACACGAAATTATTAACCTTTTGAGGAACCCAGCAATATTAGCAGTAGTTTTATTGCCAATATTTATGTCTAAGATTATTACAGCAACAATGAAAATGGCTGATCAAGAATTTTTACTTCTATCAATTTGGATCCTATTTGCACAGGTAATGGTTGGTATCATGTTAACGGGACCTAATTTAATTGAAGAAAGGGAAGCAAAAACCATTGATGCTCTATTATGTTCTCCATTAAACTTTGGTCAAATCATTTTTGCTAAAGGATTTGCTATTTTAGTACTTTCCATGTTCTCCCAAATTGCTGTGTATTTAATCAATGAAGGTTTTAATAGTAGTGTTTTTTCATTATTAATACCTATGTTAGTTGGTGGGATTATATTTGTTCAAATAGGAGCTATAATTGGTTTAAAGATAGAATCTTCTCAAAGTGGTTCTGCTATATCTTCAATAGTTATGGTAAGTCTTTTTTTAATAGTTTCAGTATATAAGCTTTTACCAGAATGGACCCATAAGCTATTTGTATTAATACCTAGCATTGGGGTAACAGAGGTTTTAAATAGTCTAATGACATATAATGAGTTTTTAATATATCAAGGATCCATTGTTCTAGTATGGGTAATAATCTTTTTTCTATGGCTTACTAATATCGGAAGAAAATGGACCCATTAGAAGTTTATCATAATTAATTACCCATAATAACTTTTCAATGAGCATAAAAACACAAAGGAGTGTATTGCCATGAAATCTATTATAGGATATATTCCGGCAGGTGGAAAAGGCAAGAGAATGAAACCTTTTAAATTAAGTAAAGAGTTAATACCAGTTGATATACCGAAAGAAGGTGGTAGCCATGTGGTTCTATTAATAGAGAATGCAATTCAAACATTAGCATATGGTGGAGTTAAAGATATTATTTTTACTGTAAACGATGAAAAAGATGCATTAGTAAAATGTACCAATAACTATTATGTGGGAAAAATGAAAATAAATAGTGCTTATGTTTACCAAGATAACAAAAAGAAAGAGTATGGTCTTCCCTATGCAATAGCTGGAGCTGCACCATTTTTAAAAGGGCGTACAGTTTTCATGAAGTTTCCCGATACTATAGTCTATCCCTATGACTGCTTTAAAGAGCTATATAAGTTCCATATGAGAAAAGCCTCAGACCTAACACTTGGAATATTTCCTACAGATCATCCTGAAAGACTTGGACCTGTAATAGTAGATATTGAAGGGAAAGTCAAAAGAATAGAAGACAAGCCTAAAAACCCTTCAATTAAAAATACATGGAATATTATTATTTGGGAAGATAACTTTCTCAATTTAGTAATAGACACAGTGGAAAATGCCCGTAGAATTGGGAATATAGATGAAGAGTTAATTTTATCTGATATTTTTCAAAGAAGTATCCAAAAAAACTTAAGGGTATACGGTTATACTTTTGAAAATGGGTTTTGCTATGATATATCTTGTATTGAAGATGTTAAATATCTATGGAATGGCAAAGAAAATAACATGCTTTAATGAGAAAGATATAATATACATTTATTAGATAAATCCATTTATAAAATCTGAAAGTAGGTGAAAAATTGAGATGTTTAAATATTAAAGATCAAGAAATGTACAATGCAATTCGATTACTAGTTAGATTAGACAAGGGAGAAGATGTATTTTCATCACTACTTGATGCATCTGAAAATCATCAAAAAGACGCTGATTATTGGTTCTATAGGGCATTACATATTAGCGAAATGCTTAGTAAGATAGGATCTCAGATGGAAATATTTGATTACTACGAAGAAATTTTGAATAGTTGTGATAAGGCTATAAGCATAAATTCCCAGCATTGGCCTGCCTACTTTTTGCGTTCTCTCTTTAGTGTATTAATACAAAAAGAGATGGAAAGCGAAGATGAAACGATTCATTATCTACTTCCTTGTTTTCGTACACCGGAAGAATTAGAAGATGAAGCAAAAGCTATGATCGAAATCCAAAAAACAGAGAAACCTCAATCTTTTTTCATAATGCCTTATTGCATACTAGCCTTGATTAGTTTAGATAATGGCAAGGATGAAAATGCAATAGAATGGCTTAAAAAAGGCTTAGCTAAAATTAAGCCAAGTCCAGTATTGTATCTTTCATCACTTTTACAAATACCTTTTTTACAATTATACAATAGATTAAAAATCAAGGATGAAAAGATAACAGAAGAGCTAAATCAATATTTCCATACTATGTTTTCCGTAAATATTGATAAGGTAAAAATAAGTTAGTACATTAGGAGTGATAAAGCCATGGGAGAAATACAAAGAAAGGCTCTAGAACACTTATGGCAATTTGGAGCTAGCCGGAAGAAGGTATTAGATTCAGGGGGACCCGTCCCGACCAATGTCGGCCAGTCGCCTTCCGCCGCAGCAGCCGGCTCGCGCCGGGCAGGCGCCACGGCTGCGGGTCCGGCCGCGGGCCGGGGCGTTGCCACCGGGGTCGGGCGTTTGGACGGCGTACCGCCGGCCGATGACGACGCTGTCGACGCCCGCTCCGGCGCG
>NZ_DATHXO010000254.1:0-2026 GCF_035459645.1 Schnuerera sp. | reverse complement strand
TATATATCCATAGGAGGGCCAGTAACCTTTAAAAACGCTAGAGTAGTAAAGGAAGTAGCAGAAGCAGTACCATTGGATAAACTATTAATAGAAACAGATTGTCCATATTTAACACCAGAACCCTATAGAGGAAAGAGAAATGAACCTATGTTTGTAAAATATGTTGCACAAAAAATCGCAGAAATCAAAGACATAAATTTTGAAGAATTAGCCAAAGCAACCAATAAGAATACTAAAGAATTATTTAGAATTTAACTTCTTTTAGCAAGAATTCTCCCATCTTCTATAAGTGGGAGATGAATTGCAAAAAGTGATTTCTGAATAGATTCTCATATGATATATTAAAATCAGTATTAAATGATAAGGGGTCAAGTATATGAGAGAATTAGATACAAATAATCATTCAGTATTTGCTATGTATTATCATCTTGTACTAGTTGTAAAATATAGAAGAAAAGTTATAGATGATAATATATCTGCAAGACTTCAAGAAATATTCAAAAATATCCAAGGCAAATATAATATTACACTATTAGAGTGGAATCCCGATGTAGACCATGTTCATATATTATTCAAAGCACATCCAAATACAGAAATAAGTAAATTTATTAACGCATACAAAAGTGCAAGTAGTAGGCTTGTAAAAAAGGAATTTCCAATGATAAAAGAGAAGTTATGGAAAGAATATTTTTGGGCTAGAAGCTTTTGTTTACTAACGACAGGAGGAGTACCAATAGACATAATAAAAAGATACATAGAAAGCCAAGGAAGATAGGGTGAAAATATGAAAAAAGCATATAAATTCAGATTGTATCCAAATGAAGAACAAAGAGAATATTTTGCTAAATGCTTTGGATGTACTAGATTTATCTATAATCAAATGTTAGAAGATAAAATCAAACACTATAAACAAACTGGAGAAACGCTTAAAAACACACCTGCACAATACAAAGATGAATACCCTTGGTTAAAAGAAGTAGACAGTTTAGCCCTAGCAAATGCACAAATCAATCTAGAAAAAGCATATAAAAACTTTTTTAGAGATAAATCCATAGGATTTCCCAAATTCAAAAGTAGAAAAACAAGACAAAGCTATACCACAAACAATCAAAATGGAACCATATATATTGAAAATGGATATATAAAACTACCCAAATTAAAATCAAAGGTAAAGATAATAAAGCATAGAGAAATTGAAGGGAAGATTAAATCCTGTACCATTTCAAAAACTAGAGCAGGAAGCTATTATATATCAATACTAGTAGAAGAAGATATAAAACCATTACCTAAAAATGATAAAAAGATAGGAATAGACCTAGGAATAAAAGACTTTGCAGTAACATCAGAAGGTAAAATATTTGAAAATCCAAAGTGGTTAAGAAAATCAGAAAAAAGGCTAAAAAAACTACAAAAGGATCTATCTAGAAAGAAAAAAGGAAGTAAAAACAGAGAAAAGGCAAAGCTAAAACTAGCAAAACAACATGAAAAAATAGTAAATCAAAGAAAAGATTATCTTCATAAATTATCTTCCAAGATTATAAATGAGAGCCAAGTAATAGTCTTAGAAGATCTGAAGGTATCTAATATGCTAAAAAATCACAAACTAGCAAAGAGTATATCAGAAGTATCATGGTATGAATTTAGAAGACAGTTAGAATATAAAGCAGAATGGTATGGTAGAGAAATAATCATAGCACCACCTAACTATGCAAGTAGTCAACTGTGCTCTAATTGTGGCTACAAGAATAAAGACGTAAAGAACTTGGCACTTAGAGAATGGACTTGCCCAGAATGTGGAGCACACCACGATAGAGATATAAATGCTAGTAAAAATCTACTGAAACTAGCAATATAGTTTTGGTACAATCGGGGTAGGAACTACCCCTAGAGCTTGGGTGAACTTGGCAGGTTACTGCTATTGACCAAGAAGCCATCCACTTCTATAAGTGGTGGTAGTTCACGTAGTATATAGTTATAACTCAGAAGATATCCACAAAAGCAGCTGTTACAATAAAAGATAGATTTA
>NZ_DATHXO010000253.1:0-8895 GCF_035459645.1 Schnuerera sp. | reverse complement strand
TTCTAATATAATGATGAAAAAACTCTGTTTTTGATATATATTGCTATAATATTGAATTTTTTAGTGAAAGTTAAAATTTCAATATTTAATATAAATTTATTGAAAATTTGTACAATATTTATCTTATAAATTATATGGAGCAGGTGAATTATATGATAGAAAATTTATTGTCTAAAATTGAAGAATATAATCCTCATATAGATATGGAACAGATTATCAAAGCTTATAATTTTGCTGAGTATTCTCATCAAGGGCAATTGAGAAACTCTGGTGAAGTCTATTTTGTTCATCCCTTTAATGTTGCCATGTTGCTTGCAGATTTAAGTATGGATGGAACTACTATAATTGCGGGTCTGCTTCATGATGTATTGGAAGATACCAGCGTAGATTACGAAACTTTAGTAAAGGAGTTTGGAGAAGAAGTTGCTAATTTAGTTGATGGAGTTACAAAATTAAAGAAATTACAGTACAAGACAAAGCAGGAAAGCCAAGCAGAGAATTTGAGGAAGATGGTATTGGCTATGGCTAAGGATATAAGGGTAATTATAATAAAATTAGCTGATAGATTGCATAATATGAGAACTTTAGAATATATGAGTGAAGAAAAGAAAAAAGAAAAGGCTTTGGAAACTTTGGAAATATATGCTCCATTGGCACATAGACTAGGTATGTCTAAGATAAAATGGGAATTGGAAGATTTATCTTTAAGGTATCTAGATCCAGAAGGATATTATGATTTGGTGGATAAGGTTTCTAAACGAAGACGAGAAAGAGAAGCATATATTCAAAAAATAATCAGTGAAATAGATGAAAAACTTGATGAAATGAGTATACCTAGAGATATTAGTGGTAGACCAAAGAGTTTTTATAGTATTTATAAAAAGATGGTTTATCAAAATAAAAGTTTTGAACAGATATTTGATTTAACCGCTATTAGAGTTATTGTAAATACTATAAAGGATTGTTATGGAGTTTTAGGAATTGTCCATACTATGTGGAAACCAATACCCGGCAGGTTTAAGGATTATATTGCTATGCCAAAGCCGAATATGTATCAGTCCCTTCATACTACAGTAATTGGGCCAGAGGGAGAGATATTTGAGGTTCAAATTAGGACTTGGGATATGCATAGAACTGCAGAATATGGTATTGCTGCTCATTGGAAATATAAGGAAGGCAATGTGAAGACGGACAATTTTGATGAAAAATTAACTTGGTTAAGGCAATTGCTAGAATGGCAAAAGGATTTGAAAGATCCTAAAGAATTTATGGAGACTTTAAAAATAGATTTCTTTACAGATGAAGTATTTGTCTTTACTCCTAAAGGAGATGTTATCAATCTACCTAATGGCTCTACTCCAATAGATTTTGCATACAGGGTTCATACTGCTGTAGGGAACAACTGTGTTGGTGCTAAGGTTGATGGAAGGATTGTACCTTTAGATTTTAAACTTAAAAATGGCAATATAGTTGAAGTTTTAACTTCTCCAAGTAGTAACGGACCTAGTAGAGATTGGCTTAAAATTGTAAAGAGTAGTCAAGCTAAGAATAAAATTAGACAATGGTTTAAACGTGAAGAAAAGGATTTAAATATAATTAAAGGCAAGGATATGTTGGAAAAGGAAGTTAAAAGACAAGGTTATAAACTAACTGAAGTGTTAAAAGAGGATTGGCTAAAAAATATTGCAAACAAATTAAGTTTAAATACTTCAGATGATTTATATGCTGGAATAGGATATGGAAGTGTAACTATATCTCAAGTTATGTCCAGATTAAAGGAGTTCTATAGAAAACATTACAAAGTGAAAGATGAAAAGACTTTGGCTGAAAGTAAAATAAAAGATCAAAGTTTTGCTAAAAGAAATAAAAAGTTTACCCAAGGTATTAGTATAAAAGGAGTAGACAATATAAAGGTAAGATTTTCTAAATGTTGTAATCCTGTACCTGGTGATGAAATAATTGGTTATATTACAAGAGGTAGAGGAGTGTCTATCCATAGAAAGGATTGTCCTAATATAAGTTTTGTTGATGGTAATGAAAGATTTATAGAAGTTTTTTGGGATACTGATGAAAAAGCTGAGTACCCAGCAGAAATTCAGATTAAAGGAACAGATAGACCAGGATTGTTGACTGAGATAACACAGAGAATTACCGAAGCTGAGCTTTCTTTATTGTCTCTAAATGCTAGAACTAATAAGGAAAGATTGGCTATTATAAATATGATTTTAGAGATAAAGGATATAGATCAATTAAGAGATTTGATGAAGAAAATAAAAAAATTAAAAGGTGTAATAGACGTATATAGAGTTACTAGTTAAAGAAAGGAAGGTTATGATGAGGGCTGTAATCCAAAGAGTGACAGAAGCCAGTGTAAAGGTAGAGGAAAATATTGTGGGGAAAATTGATAAAGGTTTATTGGTTCTTCTTGGTGTGGGTGAAGAAGACAATGATAAAGATTTAGAATACATGGTAGATAAAGTACTAGGCTTAAGGATTTTTGAAGATGATAATGGAAAAATGAATTTATCTTTATTGGATATTGGTGGAGAGATATTGATTATATCTCAATTTACACTATATGGAGATGTTAGAAAGGGTAAAAGGCCAAGTTTTACCAAATCTGCCCATCCAGATATAGCAAAGGATATCTATCTTAAGTTTGTTGAAAAATGTAAAGAAAAGGGTATAAAAACTGAGGAAGGTATATTTGGGGCTAATATGGATGTATCTTTAATAAATGATGGCCCTGTTACCATAATAATAGATAGTAAAAAAACTTTTTAGGAGGGATATTTTTGAAAGTAGTAAGGATACCAGCAGGGATTTATGCTGCTAACTGTTATTTAGTATATTCAGAGGATAGTAAAGAAGCTATAGTAATTGACCCAGGTGGAGATGAAGATGATATTTTAACTCAGATAAAAAATATAGGATTGGATGTTAAATATATTGTCCTAACCCATGGTCATGGAGACCATATTGCTGGTGTCAAAGGGATAAAAGATTATACTAATGCTCCTGTGGCTATACACAAAGATGATGAATATCTGCTAAAGGATGGAAGAAGTAATTTTTCCAGTACTATGGCAATGGGTACTGTAGAAATTTCAGCGGATATTTTGCTAGATGATGGAGATGAGATAAGTTTTGGAAATTTAAAAGGCAAGGTAATCCATACCCCTGGACATACCCCTGGAGGTATTAGCCTTAAAATTGACAACCAAATATTTACTGGGGACACTTTATTTGCTGGTTCTATTGGAAGGACTGATTTTCCTAAAAGTTCCTATAAAGATATAATAGAATCAATAAATAAACGAATAATAGTTTATCCAGATGATATAATCGTATATCCAGGACATGGTCCATCATCTACTATAAAAAATGAAAAAGAGTCTAATCCATTCATAAAGAGATAGAATTGGAAGCCATCTTTTAGGGAAAGATATACCCTAGGAGGTGGCTTAAATGACTAAAAAGATAAGGTTTATACGCAATAAAAAAGATAAAGCTATAGATTTACATGATGTTCATGACCTAATAGAATTAGGTTTGGATAAAGAAGAAATTTCCAAAGAATTTGGTATTTCAAAGAAATATATAAAGAAGATGATTGAAGATTATTATCAGGATTATTAAGGGGAATGAATATGATATATGTCAATTTAGTAGGTCACCATTTTAATTATGAAATAAATGAATTGATAAAGGTTTTCTTTTTTGGCGAAGAAATTGTTTTCATAGATAATATCGATGAATATACTATAGGTATTTTAGTTGTTAATAAGTTAATAGATTGTAGTAGCAATATTGAATCTTGCATATGGGTTTATAAGGATGGTAATTTGATACATCAAAGCTCAATTAAGAACATTGAAAAAATTAAGGTGGATAAAGGTAATATTAGAAAGAAAATACGAATAGGAATCAAGCAAAATTTTTATGAAGCGTTAAGCAACATAGCTAAGGTAAAAGCCCCTTGGGGAATACTAACTGGAATTCGTCCAGTAAAAATAGTTCATAATCTTTTAGATGAAGGTTTAGAAGATAATGAGATTTTAAATATTTTGACTAAAGAATATAAATTGTATTCTCAAAAAGCTGAGCTAATATTGGATATTGGAAAAGAACAAAGACAATATCTTTATCCTTTAGATAGAGATAGGTTTAGTCTATATATAAGCATCCCCTTCTGTCCTACTAGATGCTTATACTGTTCTTTTCCATCCTTAAGTATTAAAAAATATGAACATTTAGTAGAGGATTATGTAGACAAACTTATATATGAAATCAATAGGATTGGAGAATTAATGAAGAACAAAACTATTTCTACTGTATATATTGGTGGGGGAACTCCTAGTGCTATTTCTCCTAAATATTTAGAAAAAATCATACAGGCTATATATAAGAATTTCCCTAGGGGTAGCATCCAAGAGCTAACAGTAGAGGCAGGTAGACCAGATACTATAGATATCCAAATGCTAAAAATGTTAAATAGAAATAATGTTGAAAGAATTAGTATAAACCCTCAGACTATGAATGATAGTACATTGAAGTTAATTGGACGACAGCATAGTAGTCAAGATATAATAAAGACCTATATTATGGCAGGTGAAATTGGATTTACTGTAATAAATATGGATTTAATTGTTGGACTTCCTTCTGAAGGAGTAGATGATATAAAAAAAACATTAAACAAAATAAAGGAATTAGACCCTGAAAATTTAACCGTCCATACATTATCAGTAAAAAGAGGTTCAAAATTTATAAGAACTATGGATAAATACCAGGTGAAGGATCAAAATATAATAGAAAAAATGTTGAATGAAACAAAGAATTTTGCAGTTGAAATGAATCTTTTACCTTATTATCTTTATAGACAAAAACAAATTATGGGGAATTTTGAAAACATAGGATATGCTAAAAAAGGAAAGGAATGTATATATAATATAAAGATGATGGAGGAAAAGGAAACAATCATCGGATTAGGAATGGGAGCTGTATCAAAGATATATTTTCCAAAAGAAGATAGAATAAAAAGAGTACCTAATGTGAAATCTTTGGAAGAATATCTGAAGAGAGTTGAAGAAATGGTGGAGAGAAAAGCAAGGATATTATCTTGACACTATAGAGAATATATCTTATAATAATTAAAACCATATGGAAACTGTGAAAAGGAATAGTAGTTAAATCTCTTAGCTATAGAGAGTCAGGTTTGGTGGAAACTGATGCTAATGTTTAATGAAGACACCTTGGAGTTAACAAACTCAGTTTGTTCGCATATATTGCGTTATTTTTTAAGTGAGGTATAAGCCTAATTAGGGTGGCACCGCGAGAAATTTGCCTCTCGTCCCTGAATTTCAGTGATGAGAGGTTTTTATTATTTTAAGGAGGTAAAATCATGAGAGAAAAGATGGGAAATTTAAGAAGAACTCATATGTGTGGAGATTTAAGAGTATCCCATATAGATAAAGAAGTGGTTTTAATGGGATGGGTACAAAAAGAAAGAAATTTAGGTTCTTTAATATTTATTGACCTACGTGATACAACGGGAATTTGTCAAATAGTTTTTGATAGTACTATTTCAGAAGAAATATTTAATAAGGCAGAAAAAATAAGATCTGAGTACGTATTGGCTATAAAGGGAAAAGTAAGAAAAAGAGAATCTACAAATAAAAATATCCCTACAGGTGAAATTGAGGTCTTGGTAGATGAGTTAAAAATACTGGATAAATCTGAAACACCACCCATTTATATAAAAGATGATGACAATGTTGCTGAAAATATGAGACTGAAATATAGATATTTAGATTTAAGAAAACCTTCTATGCAAAATAGGTTGAAGATGCGACACAAAACTGCAAAGATAGTTAGAAATTTTTTAGATGAAAACAATTTTGTGGAGATAGAAACTCCAATGCTTACTAAGCCTACTCCAGAAGGAGCAAGAGACTATTTAGTTCCAAGTAGAGTTAACCCAGGCCATTTTTATGCCCTACCCCAGTCTCCACAGCTTTTAAAACAGCTTTTAATGGTCTCAGGTATGGATAGGTATTATCAAATAGTAAAATGCTTTAGAGATGAGGATTTAAGAGCGAATAGGCAACCAGAGTTCACTCAAATAGATATTGAAATGTCCTTTGTAGATGTAGAAGATGTTATAAAAATGAATGAAAGAATGCTATTTAAGTTATTCAAAGAGTTAAAGGGTATTGAAATTGACCTTCCAATACAGAGAATGACCTACAAAGAGGCTATGGAAAGATTTGGAGTAGATAAGCCAGATTTAAGATTTGATTTTGAATTAGTGAATATTAGCCCTATAGTAAAAAATTCAGATTTTAAAGTATTTAGTGGTACTATAAAAAATAACGGTTGTGTAAGAGGGATTAATGTAAAAGGTTATGGGGATAAATTTTCACGTAAAGATATTAGTAGTCTAGAAGATTATGTTAAAACCTTTGGTGCTAAAGGTCTAGCTTGGATAAAGATAACAGAAGATGGCATAACTTCACCTATAGCTAAATTTTTGTCTAAAGAAGAAATAAATGGCATTCTAGACGAATTAGATGGTGAAAAAGGGGATCTACTTTTATTTGTTGCTGATAATCCAAAGATTGTATTTGATAGTTTAGGCAATTTAAGAAATGAAGTGGCTAAAAGACTTGATATAATCGATAATTCTGAGTTGAAATTAGTATGGATAACTGAATTTCCATTATTTGAATATGATGAAGAAGAAGAAAGATATGTAGCTAAACACCATCCATTTACTCATCCTATGGAGGAAGATATTGAATTATTGGAAACTGAGCCTGAAAAAGTTAGAGCAAAAGCTTATGACATTGTTATTAATGGAGATGAAATGGGAGGAGGAAGTATAAGAATTAGCGACCCAGAATTACAAAAGAGAATGTTTGCTGCCCTTGGTTTTTCTGAAGAAGAAGCTTGGAATAAATTTGGTTTTCTTCTAGAGGCTTTTAAATATGGTACACCTCCTCATGGTGGAATAGCTTATGGATTTGATAGGTTAATTATGTTGTTGACTAATAGTTCAAATATTAGAGATGTTATAGCTTTCCCAAAAACACAATCTGCTACTTGTATACTAACTGGAGCACCTTCTGAGGTATCGAAAGAACAACTAAAAGAAGTGCATGTAAAACTGAATCTAGAATAATAGTGGAATTAGGTAGTCTATTTATATTTGAAAGGAGAAAAGAATGGATAGCAGATTTTCCAGAACAAAATTATTATTAGGTAAAGAAGGAATGGATATACTTAATAAGTCAAAAGTTGCAATATTTGGTATAGGTGGCGTAGGTTCCTTTGCATCAGAGGCTTTGGTTAGGTCTGGATTAGGGGAGATTATTATTATAGATTATGATATAATAGATATAACTAATATAAATAGACAAATTCATGCTACCTCAAAAACTATAAATTTACCAAAAGTAGAAGTAATGAAAGATAGATTATTGGAGATTAATCCAAATTTAAATATAAAGGCAATAAAAGAAACCTATAAGGATGAAAATAAGGATAGGTTATTGTTACAGGGTTATGATTATGTAATAGATGCTATAGATATGGTATCTGCTAAAATCAACTTGATTGTAAATTGTAAAAAATTAAATATTCCAATTATATCCTGTATGGGAGCAGGAAATAAACTAAATCCAACAATGCTCCAGGTGGGAGATATATATAAAACCAATACTTGTCCTTTGGCTAAAGTAATGAGAAATGAATTGAGAAAGAGAAATATCAAGGATTTGAAGGTAGTATGGTCAAAAGAAAAGCCTATAAAAGTTAATTTAGAGAAAGAAAATGCTAGGAAATCTGTCCCTGGTAGTGTTTCTTTCGTTCCTTCTGTTGCAGGATTAATTCTTGCTTCTGAAGTGATAAAAGATTTAGTATCTGGGGGTGTTAATTTGTGGAACAATTAGGATATGTTCGCAAAATTAGTGATAATATAGCCGAAGTAGAGGTAAGAAGAATTTCTGGTTGCGGTGGAAGCTGTGGTAGCTGTGGTGGCGGCTGTAGTGCGCCAAATATAGTAGTACAGTTAGAAAATAGAATTGGAGCAAAAACTGGAGATTTTGTTGAAATTAAAGCTAAATCAAAAAATATTTTAAAGTATGCTTTAATTGCATATATGATTCCTTTTGCCATGCTAATTTTGGGAATAGTTTTGGGAGTAAATTTATTTCAATCTATGAATATAAATAGTTATGAAATATTAGGTTTTGCTATGGGAATCGTCTTTCTAGCAGTTTCATTTGTAATAGTAAAATTAATAGATCAGTCTTTAAAAAGAAAAAATGAAAATGCTATGGAAATGATACGGATTTTGGAATAAATTTATTAAAAGGAGGAAAGAAGATTGACTTTTGAGACAAAGGATAACGAGGCCATAATACGACGTTTAAGAAGAATTGAAGGACAAGTAAAGGGAATACAAAAAATGGTAGATGAAGGCAAGTATTGTGGAGATATACTAATTCAAATAGCAGCAGTACGAGCTGCCATGAATTCTGTAGGTGGGCTTATATTGGAAAGTCATATGAAGGATTGTTTAAAAAAATATTTAGACGGGTCAGCAGAAGATGAGGTTTTAGATGATTTAGTCAACACCATGATAAAATACACAAAACAAAACTAATCTTTGTTTTTTACCCGTTTAATGGATTTGGATAGTGATGTGGAAATTATTAAACCAATAGAAATAGCAGCTGCTATAAAAAAGGTCTCGGTACCTTTGTTTGCAGCAGAAATAAAGTCTTTTTCTACTAAGGCTAACATAGTGTAATACATGCCAGCACCGGGTACTAATGGAATTATTCCAGGTACTATAAATACGGTTGCTGGTTTTTTATAATGTCTTGCAAACAA
>NZ_DATHXO010000252.1:0-8191 GCF_035459645.1 Schnuerera sp. | reverse complement strand
GTCTTTTTCTTCAACAACTAAAAATGAATTATCAAGATTACCTATAGAAAATAGATCTAGTGCTATAGCTGAATTAGCTGCTATTGTTAGAATGAGTGGTACAATTCAAATTACAGGAATAAAACGAATTAGTTTGAAATTTAGTACGGAAAACGCTGCCATTGCAAGGAGAATTTTTACTTTGCTTAAGAAATTATATAATACAGATGTGGAAGTAATGGTACGAAGGAATAAACAATTGAAAAAGAACAACAATTATCTAATAATTGTTAATAATATGAAAATATCTACAGAAATATTAAGGGATGTTGGATTCTTAACAGATGAAGATAGTAGTTATTATACTATAGACTATAAAACACCAGATAACTTAATAGAAAACAGAAATTGTAAAAGAGCTTATATTAGAGGTGCTTTTTTAGGTGGAGGTTCTATTAGCAATCCAGAAAAAGCTTATCATTTGGAATTCGTGACAAATAGTATAGAACATAGCAAAGATTTATCTCAGATAATAAATTCCTTTGATCTGGATTCAAAAATAGTAATAAGAAAAGAAAATTATGTAGTTTATATTAAAGAAGGCCAGCAAATAGTAGATATATTGAATATAATGGGAGCACATCAGGCTTTACTCAAGTTTGAAGATATTAGGGTTTTTAAGGATGTAAGAAACAATATAAATAGGCTTGTAAATTGTGAAACCGCCAACCTAGGTAAAACTATAAATGCTTCTTTACGGCAGGTAGAAAATATTGAATATATAGATAGTAGAATAGGAATTAATAAATTACCTAAAAATTTACAAGAAATTGCAAGATTAAGGTTACAACATAGAGAAGCTAGTCTTAAGGAGTTAGGAACTATGTTAAAACCTCCAGTAGGAAAGTCTGGAGTAAATCATAGATTTAGAAGAATTGATGATATTGCAGAAGATTTAAAAAGAAAGGAGAATAAGATGTGATAAGAAAAACTGTAATTCTAAATAATGAGGTTGGTTTGCATGCTAGACCAGCAGCCTTATTTGTTCAAGCAGCAAACAAATTTTCTAGTAATGTATATATTGAGTTAGAAGGTAGGAAAGTAAATGGGAAAAGCATAATTGGTGTTATGTCTTTGGGAGCATTTCATGGAGAAGAAATTATTTTAATCGTTAATGGCGAGGATGAAAAAGAAGCTATTGAAGAATTGTCTAAATTAGTAGAGAATGGTTTAAAAGATTTATAAATAATAGAATCCCTTCAGTGAAGGGATTATTTTATTTATATAATTTTATCTATAGCATTATCTATTAAAGATAAATCTATAACTCTAAAATCATCTAATATGCTTTCAGGCCAATTAGGTGTAGGTTTATTAGCTATAAATTTTTTAGCCGTAGTTATACTTTCTTCAATTAGCTTTAAACTGTCAAAATCTAAAACTTCTTTTTTATGGCTAATGATTATAGTCTTATATATTGTCTCATTAGGTTTTACACTACCAGATAAAGGATGGGTCATAAGTTTATGGCCTTCATGAACCCGATTCCTAACATATTCTAGCACATCTAGATAAGAGAAATTCTCATCAAAGAATATTTCAAAATCATCCTTATATTTTTCATATACATATTTGTTATTTGTTACTATTATATTTTTTATATTTTTCATTTTTGACCTCCAAAAGTTTTGATATATTTATTTTATCATAAAATAGAAGCTAATAGAAGATTATGAAAGATAGTTTTATTTATTTTAATTTATGATAGAATTAATATATAAACATACTTAGAAAGGATTTTATTATGGATTATCAAAATAAATTTGTTCATCTACATGTTCATACTGAATATAGTTTACTAGATGGTTCCGGCAAGATAAAAGGTTTATTGGATAGAACTAAGGAATTAGGAATGGATACTATAGCAATAACGGACCATGGTTCTATGTTTGGTGTAATAGAATTTTATAAGGAGGCTAAAAAGAGAGGAATTAAGCCTATTTTAGGTTCTGAAGTTTATATAGCCATTAATAAGTATACAGAAAGAGAACCTAAGGATAAGAATCAATACCATTTAGTGTTACTAGCAGAAAATAATACAGGATATCAAAACTTAATGAAAATAGTTTCAGAAGGCTATGTAAATGGTTTTTATTATAAGCCAAGAGTAGATCATGATGTATTATCAAAATATAGTCAAGGGATTATTGCATTGAGTGGATGTTTAGGAGGAGAAATCCCAAAATATTTATTAGATGGTAACTATAAAAAGGCAAAGGAAATAGCCCTTAAATATAATGAGATATTTGGACAGAATAATTTTTTCTTAGAAATACAGAATCATGGTTTAGAAGAACAAAAAAATGTTAATGAAATGTTAATAAGATTGAGTGAAGAAACGGAAATACCATTGGTGGCAACTAATGATGTTCATTATTTGAAAAAAGAAGATGCATTAGTTCATGATGTGTTATTATGTATCCAAACTGGAAAGACCATAGATGATAGGGATAGAATGAAATTTCCTACAGATGAATTTTATCTTAAATCTTATAGTGAAATGAAAGAGGCTTTTTCTTTCATAGATGAAGCTTTGGAAAACACTGTTAGGATTGGAGAAAGGTGTAACGTTGCTTTAGATTTTGATACTTTACATTTACCGGAATTTAAAGTACCAGAAGGTTATACTGACATTGAATATTTAAAGAAACTTTGTATAGATGGGTTACAGGAAAGGTATAAAAAGATTACCTCGGAAATAATGGATAGATTTAATTTTGAATTTAATACCATAGTTGAGATGGGATACGTAGATTATTTTTTAATAGTTTGGGATTTTATAAAATTTGCAAAAGATAATGAAATAATAGTAGGACCTGGGAGAGGTTCAGCTGCAGGAAGTATTGTATCTTATGCTTTAGGTATTATTGATATAGATCCATTAGAATATGATTTGTTATTTGAAAGGTTTTTAAACCCTGACAGAGTATCTATGCCAGATATTGACATAGATTTTTGCTATGAAAGAAGAGAAGAAGTAATAAATTATGTGGTAGAAAAATATGGCGAAGACAGAGTAGCCCAGATAGTTACTTTTGGAACTATGGCTGCACGAGGTGCTATTCGTGACGTAGGAAGAGCAATAAATATGCCTTATGGAGAAGTAGATTATATTGCAAAACAAATTCCTATGGAATTGGGAATGACTATCACTAAAGCACTAGAAGTAAACAAAACTTTAAAGCAAGTATATGAATCAAAAGAAGAAGTTAAAAATTTAATTGATTTAGCTTTGGCGGTAGAAGGATTGCCAAGGCACACTTCTACCCATGCAGCTGGAGTAGTAATATCAAAAGAACCTATTACTAACTATGTGCCTTTATCGAGAAATAAAGACGCTATAACTACTCAATTTAACATGATAGAACTTGAGGAATTAGGCCTTTTAAAGATGGACTTTTTAGGATTAAGGACCCTTACTGTAATTAGAGATGCTATTAATTTAATAGAAGAGAATCATGGGCTAAAAATAGATTTTTCTAATTTAAGTTATGATGATCCTAAGGTTTTAGAATTATTTGCCAAAGGTGAAACTTTAGGTATATTCCAGTTTGAATCTGCTGGCATGAGACAATTTTTAAAGGAATTGAGACCTAATATGTTTGAAAACTTGATAGCCGCTAATTCATTATTTAGACCAGGACCTATGAATCAAATCCCACAATACATTACCAATAAGAATAATCCAGAAAACATAGAATACCTACATCCTAAACTTAAACCTATTTTAGAGCTAACTTATGGTTGTATTGTCTACCAAGAACAGGTAATGCAGATAGTAAGGGATATAGGCGGGTTTACTATGGGTGGTGCCGATTTATTAAGACGTGCCATGGGTAAGAAAAAGATGGATGTAATGGAAGAGGAAAGACGAAGATTTATCTATGGAGATACTGACGAAAATGGAAAAGTAATAATAAAAGGAGCTTTAAGAAACGGTGTAGATGAAAGAACTGCCAATGAGATATACGATTTAATGATCGATTTTGCAAAATATGCTTTCAATAAAAGTCATTCTGCCGCCTATGCTGTGGTGGCATATAGAACTGCTTGGCTTAAATATTATTATCCAGTAGAATTTATGGCAGCTCTTATAAGTAGTGTAATGGGAGATACTAATTCCGTTTCCTTATATATACAAGAATGCAAAAGATTAGGGATAGAAATATTGCCACCAGATATAAACGAAAGTTTTAAAAAATTTACCGTTGTAGACGGAAAGATTAGATTTGGATTAATGGCAGTAAAGAATGTGGGAGAAAACTTTATAGAAACAATTATAAAAGCAAGAGAGGATGGAGTTTTTACAAGTTTTACAGATTTTTGTGAAAGAATTGAAAGTATCAATCCATCCGTTATGAATAAAAGAGCGGTGGAAAGCCTTATAAAATGCGGAGCTATGAATAGCTTAGGAGGAAATAGAGCTCAATTACTAGCTATATTTGAAAAAACTATGGATGGTATTCATGCTGACAGAAAAAGAAATATTGAAGGTCAATTTTCTATATTTGAGACAATAGATACTAAAATATCAAAAGATAATTTACCAGATTTGAAAGAATTTCCTCAAAAAAACTTACTAGCTATGGAAAAAGAAATGCTAGGCATCTATATTAGTGGTCATCCATTAAGACCTTATGAAGAAGAACTTAACCAAATTTCTACAATAACTACCTCTGAATTGTTGCAAGTTCAAGAACAGTTAGAGGAAAATTTAAGCGGGAATATTGAAGGAAAAAAGATAATCATTGGCGGCATTATTGTTTCTAAGAAAAATAAAATAACTAAAAACAATAACATGATGGCTTTTATAACTTTGGAAGATTTATATGGCGCTATAGAATGTATTGTTTTTCCTGCTACTTATGATAGGTATAGTAGACTAATAGATGAAGATAGCTTGGTAATAATTGAAGGAAAAGTAAGTTTAAATGAGGAAGAAGAACCTAAAATAATCTGTGAGAAGATAACACCTTTGAATAATTATAAAAAAGGGAAAGTATATTTAAAAATATCTAAAGATAGACCTTTAACTACTTTTAATTATATAAAAAAAGTACTATCCAAATATAAAGGTGAAACTCCTGTTTATGTATATATGGAGGAAGATAGAAAGACTGTAATGGCCCAAAGGGAGTTGTGGGTGGACAAGAAACAAAACCTATTATTTGATGAGTTAGCTAAAATATTAGGAAAAGATAATATTAAAGTTTCCTAATATGCTAATAACACAAAAATTTTTTATAATTTGTGTTATAATTGTTATTATAAAGATTGCATGTAAGATCCTTAACATTAATTGTTAGTAAGGAGAGTGTAAAAATGTGGACTGCAGTTTATTTGGCTACAGGTTTAGACACAGCAATAATGGTTGAAAAAAAATTAGAAGAAGAAGGCTTTTTAGTAAAAAAGCAGTTTTTTTCAAAAGAGGGAGATGAAGAAATGTACGAGATATTAGCTCCTGAATTTGAGGCCAATGAAATACAAGCAGTACTATTTGATCTAGGTATTATTTAATAGAATATTTTACAATTAGGAGGAAAAAACATGAAGACAATAGGTATACTAACTAGTGGTGGGGATGCACCAGGTATGAACGCTGCCATTAGATCCGTAGTAAGAACAGCTATATTTAATAAAACTAATATTTTAGGTATTAAACAGGGTTATAATGGTCTACTGAATGGAGAAATCCAAGAGATGAATTTGTCATCTGTAGCAGATATAGTTCATAGAGGAGGAACTATGTTAAGAAGTGCTAGATGCGATGAGTTTAAGACTGAAGAAGGATTAAATAAGGCTTTAAATATTATTAAAGTTTTTGGCATAGATGGATTGATAATATTAGGGGGAGATGGAACATTTAGAGGTGCAAAGAATTTAAGTGATGCAGGAATACCAACTATTTGCATTCCTTGTACTATTGATAATGATATGGGGTATACTGATTATACAATAGGATTTTTTACAGCTGTAGAAACGGTAGTCGATGCTATAAGCAAAATAAGGGATACTTCCACATCTCATGGTAGAGCAAATATAGTTGAAGTAATGGGAAGGGAGTGTGGAGATATAGCCCTTTATTCTGGATTAGCTGGAGGAGCAGAAAGTATCATTGTTCCAGAAGTAGAATTTGATATGGATAAAGTATGTAAAAAAATTATACAAGGTAGAAATAGAGGGAAGTTGCACCACATAATTGCATTAGCAGAAGGTATAGGAAATGCTTACGAAGTAGCAAAGGAAATTGAAGAAAAAACTGGCACTGAAACGAGGGTTACTATACTAGGGCATATTCAAAGAGGTGGAACTCCTACTGCATATGATAGGGTTCTAGCCAGTAAGATGGGGAATAGAGCAGTGGAATTATTACTTTCTAATGAATCGGGGAAAGCTTTAGGCATTAAATGTAATGAGTTAGTCAGTATGGATTTAGAAGAAGCTTTAAACACAGAAAAGGAATTTGACAAAAATATGTACAATATTGCAAAGATACTATCTATATAGAAGAGAATAGGAAAAGAGGTGGGAATATGAAAAAAACGAAAATAGTTTGTACTATAGGACCAGCTTCTGAGAAAGAGGAAATTTTACGAGAATTATTTTTGAAAGGATTAAATGTAACTAGACTTAATTTTTCACATGGTACACATGAAGAACACCAAAAAAGGATTGACACCATAAAAAGAATAAGAGAAGAACTAAAATTGCCTATTGGAATTATGCTAGACACAAAAGGTCCAGAGATTAGACTAGGGAATTTCAAAGAAGATATGGTAGAGTTAGAGGATGGAGATTTTTTCACCTTAACAACAAAGGATATATTAGGTGATAAATCAATAGTCAGTGTATCTTATGAAGAATTAACTAAAGATGTTAAAAAAGGCGATAGAATACTAATAGACGATGGTTTAGTAGAACTGGAAGTTTTTGAAATTGTCAGTGATACAGATGTAAAGTGTACTATTCTCAATGGTGGGACATTGAAAGACCATAAGGGTGTAAACATACCCAATGTATCTATTAATCTACCAGCAGTTACAGAAAAGGATATTGAAGATATTAAGTTTGGAATAAGAAATGATATAGATTTTATAGCTGCTTCCTTTATAAGGAAAGCAGAAGATGTTTTAGAGATAAGGAAGGTATTAGAAGAAAATGTTGGGGAACACATTGACATTATAGCTAAAATAGAAAATCAAGAAGGTGTAGATAATATTGATGAAATAATCAAAGCTTCTGATGGAATAATGGTAGCAAGAGGAGATCTAGGAGTAGAAATAGAAACTGAAGAAATACCTCTTATTCAAAAACAGATAATTAAAAAATGTAATATTGCCGGTAAACCAGTAATTACAGCTACTCAAATGTTAGATTCCATGATGAGAAATCCAAGACCTACAAGAGCAGAAGTAACAGATGTAGCCAATGCGATTCTTGACGGAACGGACTCTATAATGTTGTCAGGGGAAACAGCAGCAGGAAAATATCCTGTAGAATCTGTAAAAACTATGCATGATATAGCAACAAGAACTGAGACGTCTTCTGAGTATTTAGAAATGTTAAAGTTTAAATCTGTAGATAAAAATATTTCAACTACTAATGCTATTAGTAAAGCAACTTGCGCCACAGCGGAAGACTTAGAAGCTAGCGCAATTATTACAGCTACTTCATCTGGTTATACATCTAAAGCTATATCAAAATTTAGACCAAAAGCTCCAATAATTGCAGCGACCACAACTGAAAGAGTAATGAGAAAACTATCTTTAGTATGGGGAGTTTACCCAGTTCTTTCCCTGAAAAGTGATGTAACTGATGAAGTGATAGATAGATCAATTCATAGTGCTATGGAAAAAGGCTTTATTAAAGAAGGGGATTTAATAATAATAACAGCTGGTATACCTGTAGGTGTTTCGGGAACTACTAATTTAATAAAGGTTCATACTGTAGGAAAGATACTAGTGAGAGGTTCTGGTATAGGTAAAGCCTCTGTTACTGGTACGGTATGTATTGGCAGCAATAGAAAAGAGTTAGAGGGTAGATTTAAGGAAGGAGATGTTTTGGTAAGTAAGTTTACCGATAAGGATATGGTAGATTTCATGAAACAAGCTTCAGCTTTAATAGTTGAACAAGGTGGGCTTACATCTCATGC
>NZ_DATHXO010000251.1:0-1741 GCF_035459645.1 Schnuerera sp. | reverse complement strand
TCCAGAAAAACGGCCTGTATCTACTGTATTTCAATCTTATGCGCTTTTTCCACATATGACGGTAATACAAAATGTTGTTTATGGATTAAAGTTTAGAGGTTTTTCTAAACAAACAGCTTTAATTAAAGGAGAAGAATATTTGGATATAGTAGGATTAAGAAAAGAAAAAAATAAGAAAGTAACCCAGCTAAGTGGAGGACAACAACAGAGGGTAGCTTTGGCCAGATCTTTAATTATTAATCCTAAGGTACTGTTATTAGATGAACCTTTATCTAACTTAGATGCAAAGTTAAGGATAAGAATGAGAGATGAGATTAAGGCAATTCAAAGAAGATTTAATATTACAATGATTTTTGTAACTCATGATCAGGAAGAGGCTTTATCCATTGCTGATAGAATTTTGATAATGAACAAAGGAAGACTAGAACAAATAGGAACACCAGAAGAAGTTTATAACAATCCAAGAACGGAGTTTGTATTAAATTTTATTGGTTGGTCTAATTTAATTAAACGTAGAAATGGAAATCTAGACTTTATTAGACCAGAAAGAATTATTATGGATTCAAAGAAAGGAGAAATAGAAGGGGTTATTGAAGAAAAGTTGTTTTTAGGTTCATTTATCCACTATAAGATTAAAACAAAATCCCAAATCTATAGAGTGCAAAAAAATAATGATAAACTAAATGATTACAATATAGGAGATAAAGTATATATCTCGATGAAAACTACTGGGCGAATTGTTCAGTAGTTTTTAAATTTTCGTAAATGGAAACTATAATTATTTTCAAATGATAACAATTTCTATTTACGTAAAATGCTGGATTTATTATAATTAAGGGTATATAATTATAGCTATATAAATTCTCAATTAATATTAGAGGATTTCATAATAATAAGATATTTAACATACTATATTATAGTGGAGGGAACTATATGGGAAACTATAAATTAGGAGTAAGGGTTTCTATACTTACTATTATTATAAATATAATATTGGCTATAGGAAAAATAATAGCTGGTATAATAGGTCAAAGTAATGCTATGTTAGCTGATGGAGTTCATACATTATCTGATGTTCTCACAACCTTAGTAGTAATTATTGGATTAAAAGTGTCATCAAAAGAAGCAGATGAAAATCATCCTTATGGCCATGAAAAATATGAACCAGTTTTCGCTAAAATATTGAGTATATTTTTGATAATTACCGGATTGATAATAGGCTATGAGGGTGTAAAAGTATTAATCATTGGTGAGATAAAAACTCCTGGTAGAATTGCTCTTATTGCTGCTTTTATTTCAATACTTGCAAAGGAAGGGATGTTTTGGTACACCATAAAAACTGCTAAAAAAATTAAAAGTTTCTCTATGGAAGCAGATGCATGGCATCATAGGTCCGATGTTTTATCATCAGCAGGAACTTTTATAGGAATTTTAGGCGCTAGAATGGGGTTGAAAATTTTAGATCCTATTGCAGGAATTATAGTAAGTATTTTAATTATAAAAGTGGGAGTAGATCTATATCTTCAATCTATAAAAGGATTAGTTGATGAGGCTGCAGATAAAAAGATTATAACAAAGATAGAAAATATAGCTTTTTCTGTTGAAGGGGTAAAGGATATAAAAAATCTAAAGACTAGAATTTTTGGCAATAGAATATATGTTGATATCGATATTTTAGTGAATGGGAATCTTTCAGTAATAGATGGGCATAATATTGCTGAAAAAGTACATGATTTAATCG
>NZ_DATHXO010000250.1:0-15990 GCF_035459645.1 Schnuerera sp. | reverse complement strand
ATTTTCATCCATAGGCACATTAAAGTCACATCTAACTAATACTCTTTTCCCTTCTACTTGTAAATCTTCCAATGTCTTTTTCTCTAACATAGTATCACCTCTTGGAAAAATTGTTATTTATATTAAACAATGAAACAAATTTTAAAAATAAAATTCTTCGCTGCGCTCAGAATGACATTAAAGTACTTAAAATAATATTGTTAGTTTGAAATTGTCATCCCGAACGCTAGTGAAGAGTCAATTCCATTATTATTTATTTGCTACTAACTTAACAAGGTCTACTACCCTTGCTGAATATCCCCATTCATTATCATACCATGCAACTACTTTCACCATATTATCTATTACCATAGTTGACAGCGCATCAATTGTTGAAGAATGTGGGTCTCCTTGATAATCTCTAGATACTAAAGGTTCTTCTGAATATCCAAGAATTCCTTTCATTTTTCCTTCGGCTGCTTTCTTTAATGCTGCATTTACTTCTTCTACAGTTGTAGCTTTTTCAACTTCAAAAGTTACATCTACTATTGAAACTGTAGGTATAGGTACTCTTATAGCAAATCCATTTAATTTTCCTTTTAATTCTGGTAATACTAAAGCTGCAGCTTTTGCCGCACCAGTTGTTGTAGGAATCATAGACTCTGCTGCTGCTCTTGCTCTTCTTAAATCTTTATGCCTTTTATCCAATATTTGCTGGTCATTAGTATAGGCATGAATTGTAGTCATTAAACCTTTTTTAACTCCAAATTCATCTAAAATAACTTTTGCAGCTGGTGCAAGACAATTGGTAGTACAAGACGCATTAGAAATTATATTATGATTTGCTGGATCATAGTCTTCATCATTTACTCCCATTACTATGGTAACATCTTCATTTTTAGCTGGTGCAGTAACGATTACTTTCTTAGCTCCAGAATCAATATGTTTTTGTAGTCCTTCTCTATCTCTAAAAGCTCCTGTTGAATCTACTACTAAATCTACTCCTAGTTCTTTCCATGGAATTTCTGCTGGATCCCTGTGAGCTACAACTTTAATCTTCTTGTCATTAATAACAAATCCATCCTCTATTACTTCTATTGTTCCATTGAACTTTCCATATAGAGAATCATATTTAAATAAATGTGCTAAAGTGTTTAAATCTCCTGATGCATTTAATGCTACTATTTCAAAATCAGTTATATTTTCTTCTGCATAAATTCTTAAAAAATCCCTTCCTATTCTTCCAAATCCACTTAATCCAACTTTCATTGTCATGAGTATTCCTCCTTAAAATTTAATTTATATTTTAAGCTACATTGTAGCTTTATTAGCTATTTTAATTATTTTTTTTGCTGCTCCCTCATCGGTTATTATAGTAATATCTTTCCTTAAAGAAGCCACTGCCATAATAGCCTCTGCTTTATTTTCTCCACCAGCAACTCCTATTGCTTTATCGATTTTCTGGAAACCATCCAATGTCAAACCTACTGTAATAGACTTCCATATATCATTTCCTTTAATATCAAAATAATGTCCAAATGCTTCTCCTACTGCTCCTTCTTCTGTTAATCTTTTAATTTGACTTATAGGTAATTGCCTTCTTCTAGCCATAGTATCTGCTCTTCCTATTCCAAAGATTAATATATTCATACTATCTATTAACTCTATAACTTCTTTTACTTCTGGAATCTTTAGAACAGCTTCTAAAGTAATTTTATCAATATTATCTGGTATATGAAGTAACCTATAACTAGCTTCCAGTTTTTTTGCTAATTTTGCAGCAATATTATTAGATTGGGTTTCTACATCTCTTCCTAAACCTCCTCTTGCAGGGGTTACTAAAATATTATCTGCAATTTTCCCTAAAGGCATTTCTTCTGCAATTTGTGCCATAGTCGTACCACCTGTTACTCCTATTATAGAGTTCTTTGAAATTACCTTTTTTAAATATATAGAAGTAGTTTTTCCCATATCCTTCAATGCTAAACTATCGTCATCGGAATTCCCTGGAACTATGATGATATTTTCTACATTCAATACCTGTTTCAATCTTCTTTCTAAGTTGGAGATACCTTTAAATTCTCTCATTACACCTTTTAAATCTTTAATTATCCTTTTTCCATCTTCTGTTACATACATACCCATACTTTCAATATTCAATAATCCTCGTTCTTTTAAAATATTCACCTCAGTCCTAATAGTTCTTTCTCCCATATTTAATTTTTGTGAAAGTCCTCTTCTGCCAATAGGTTGATTATAGTAAATATTTCTTAGAATATTATATCTTATTTCTAACATATCTAATATTTCTGGGATTATTTTTTTTTGGACTTCAATTAAATTCATGTAAACACCCCTTGTAAGCCAAATCATTTATTAGTATACGAAAAAGGAATGACTAATAATCTATGGGGACTAATTTTGTCCCTATTATGTATTTTTTGTCCCGCCCCCTGCAAAAAAATATTGCTTAGCATCCATACAACTTTATTATAGACTATATAGTGCATCTTTTCAAGCAAAAACCAGAAATAAAAAAAGCCCACCAAAATAATGGGCAATCAATATCTCTTTCTCATAGAAGACGAAGGAATTTCTAATTCATCTCTATATTTAGCAACTGTTCTCCTTGATATACTTATACCTTTATTTTTCAAAATAACAGAAATTTTTTGATCGCTATATGGTTTTTTCGAATTTTCTTCCTCTATTATATCTTTTATCATCGCTTTAATGCTTGTAGATGATATATCTCCTTTATTTGTAGTAAGACCACTGGAGAAAAAATATTTAAGCTCAAATAATCCTCTGGGAGTTTGTACGTATTTTCCATTTGTGGCTCTACTAACAGTGGATTCATGCATGTCAATATCTTCAGCTACTTCTTTTAGGGTTAAAGGTTTTAAACCTCTCTCCCCTCTATCAAAAAAATCTCTCTGGAATTTTAGTATAGATTCTACTACATTATAAATTGTAGCTCGTCTTTGCTCAATACTTCTAATAACCCACATTGCCGAATTCAACTTTTCAGAAAGAAATTCCGTTGCTTTAGGATCATTTCCTTTTCTAATCATTTCCTTATAAAAATTGTTTATATTTAATCTAGGTCCAGTTACATCATTTAAAATTATTATATATTCTCCATCTATATATTCAATAGTTACATCTGGGGTAATATATTTTACTTGATCTGAACCTCCATTGAAACATCTTCCTGGTTTTGGTTCTAATGTTTTTATATAATCACATATATTCTGAACTTCTTTTAAATTTATATCTAATTCTTTTGATATTTTTGATAGTCTATTATGAGCTATATCTTCTAAATAATCTTTTATTACTAATTCTATATATGGGTATTCTAATCTGTCTGCCCTTAACTGAATTAATAAGCATTCTTTTAGATTTCTAGCCCCTACTCCTATAGGTTCAAAGGTTTGAATAGTAGATAAAACGTTTTCAAGCTTAGCAACTTTAACCTTTGTGTCCATTGCTATTTGGTTTATATCCGTTGTCAGGTAGCCATTTTCGTCTATGTTTTCAATTAAAACCTCGCCTATTTCTTTATCTTCATAATTAAGCTGAGATACATTTAATTGTAACAATAGATTTTCTTTTAAAGTTGGTGAACAGCTAATAAAATTCTCATAATTATATTCCTTAGTGTTTTTATCCTTCTGAGGTCTGTAGCTAAAGTCATCATATTTCCCAATATATTCCTTCCAATCGATTTCTTCCCTTTCGTTGCTATAATCATCGATATTTTCATATTCTTCCACCGTATTTACTGGATCAAGCAAAGGATTTTCTTCTATTTGCTGTTTTAAATATTCATTAAGTTCTTGACTATTAAATTGGAGTAATTGTATAGCTTGTCTTAGTTCTGGTGTCATAATTAATTTTTGGACTTGTTCAAGAGCTAGATTATAACCCAATTTCATAAAGCTCACTCCCACTATTATTAATAATATTAATAAATTCTTATTATTCTATTAATATTATTATACCAAAATCTTTGATGAAGTACAAAAACATTTATTTTACGATAAAATTTTACATTTTTTACGCTTCATAATTTTTGGAAAATTCTTTTAATTATCTTATCTATATGATATATCAAAAACTAAATATATACAAATTCCTTTTGCATAGAATAAAATACCCTTCAATATAGGATTATCTCAAAAACTAAAACCAATGACAAATTAAGTCACTGGTTTTTATAAAATATATTAATTTTTCTCATACGGTATACCATTGGCTGCTGGACCTCTTGCTTCTCCAACAAATCCCATTAGTATAACCAAGGTAATAATATAAGGCAACATGGCTAATAATTGTGAAGATATTTCTAAACTAGTGCTACCTAGATAAACCACTAGTCCTTGAGCTGCTCCAAATAATAAACAACCCCACATAGCTCCTTGCGGTCTCCATTTACCAAATATCATAGCTGCTAAAGCTATAAAACCTTGACCTGATATTAAGGCAGCCCTATAGTTGGATATTACCGCTATACTCATAGCTGCTCCTCCAAAACCAGCAAATACACCTGATAAAATTACAGCTAAATATTTTATTTTATATACATTTACACCTAAAGTTTCTGCTGCTCTTGGATGTTCTCCTACAGAACGAATTCTTAACCCAAGTTTAGTTTTATATAATAAAAACCAAACTAATAAAACTAAAATAAAAGCTATATATACAGTTGCATATTGATTAAATATTGAATTTAAAAAGTCTACAATCTCTTTTAATATAGGATTTGAAACTGAAATAGATGAAAAAATTCCATTTAATGGTCTAGGTATTTTATGATCTAAGTCTAAAGGCAAAGTCATAGCTGCACCGTCAAAAAACATCTTAGTCAAAAATATTGAAAGACCTGGCCCTATAAAGTTTATTGCTATACCTGAAACCACATGGTCAGCTGTAAAGGTTACACATGCAATAGCATGAAGAAGTGCCAGTAATCCACCTGCTAACCCAGCTGCTAAAAACCCTAACCAAGGATTCTGTGTAAAATATGCTACAGCAGCTCCTGCAAAGGCCCCTATTGTCATCATGCCTTCTAAGCCAATATTTACAACTCCTGAGTTCTCAGATAATACTCCACCTAAAGAGGTGTACATTAAAGGTGCTGAATACATTAAAGTTATACCTATTATTACTCCTAAATCACTTAGAATCCTCAACTTTAACACCTCTCTTTCTTTCTTTCATGGAAGTAAACATTTGAATAAGTTTAGGCATTGCTATAAACATCACTATAACTCCAATAGTTATATTTATAACTTCTATCGGCGCTCCTATAGTTGGCTGTAACTTACTGCCACCATATTTCAATCCTCCAAATAATAACGCTGCTGGTATACAGGCTATTGGATTATTTGAAGCTATTAGGGCAACTGCAATACCGTCAAACCCATATCCTTCCATAGTTGCTAATACAGCTGTTTCTTTTGATACACCCAGTACTTGAGTAGCACCAGCAATACCTGATATAGCTCCTGCAATCATCATAGAAACTATTACATTTCTATTAATGTTTATACCACCATATTCTGCTGCATCTCTATTATATCCTACTGCTCTTAATTGATATCCTAATGTGGTATTTTTCAATATATACCAAACTAAAATTGCAATAAATATGGCAATTATAAATCCAAAGTTCACAGGAGGATTTAAAAGATCTTTAAGGAAACTATTATTATTTAAAAAAGCTCTTCCAGCTTCAGAAGTTTTCCATTGACCAAGAATTTGAGTACTGGCACTATCTAATATTCTCTCTGAAGCGTCTCTATTAAGCCTTTTAAAAGGTTCCCAAAACACAACAAAATTACTAAAATACAGAGCTGTCCAATTTAACATTATTGTAGTAATAACTTCGTTAATACCAAACTTGGATTTTAATAACCCTGCTATTCCACCCCATATGGCTGCTGCTAGAGCTCCTGCCAATATAGCTACTATTGGATGAATAATTGGAGGTAGATGGAAAAAATACCCTACAAGCGTTGCTACTAAGCTACCAATAATAAATTGTCCTTCTGCACCAATATTAAAAAGTCCAGTTTTAAATGCAAAAGCAACGGATATTCCTGTTAATATAAGAGGTGTGGATCTTATTATAGTCCAAGAAATATACTTAGGATTGCTAAAAACTCCTCTAAACATTATTCCATAGGCTTCTATTGGATTAAATCCTGCAATTAATAGTGCAAGTCCACCTACTATCAGTCCTAATACTATGGATATAACTGTTACAATAAATTTATTCTGCTTCATCAATTGCACCTCCTCCAGCCATTAAATATCCTATAGTTTTTTCATCTGCTTCTTCTTGATTCATTATCTCAACAACTTTTCCATCATATATTACTGCTATTCTATCTGACAAATTCATTATTTCATCTAATTCAAAAGATACTAATAAAACTGCTTTCCCTCTATCTCTTTGGTCAACTAGATATTTATGAACATATTCTATAGCTCCAACATCTAATCCTCTAGTTGGTTGAACGGCTAATAAAACTTCTGGGTCATTGGTAATCTCCCTTGCTAATATTACTTTTTGCTGATTTCCACCAGATAAATCTCCTGCAATTTGTTTATCATTCTTTGGTCTAACATCAAACTTGTCTATTAATTCAACAGCAAATTTACTAATATTTTTATGATTTAACCTACCTTTTTGAGAAAAAGGTTCCTTATGGTAATTTTCTAATATCATATTTTCCGCTACAGTAAAATCTAAGACTAAACCTCGTTTTTGTCTGTCCTCTGGAATATGGCTCATACCATTTTCCATAATTTCTTTCGGAGACAAATTTGTTATATCCTTACCACGTAATGAAACTTTCCCGCTTTCAATATTTCTTAAACCCGTTAAAGCTTCTATTAATTCTGACTGTCCATTGCCATCTATTCCAGCTATACCCAATATTTCACCTTTATGTAACTTTAACGAAAAACCTTTCACTGTGTTTAATTTTCTATTATCTTTCACAATTAAATTTTCAATCTCTAGTACAGTTTCTCCAACTTCTGCTTCTTTTTTATCTACTTTAAAACTAATCTCTCTTCCAACCATCATAGAAGCCAATTCTTCTTCTGTTACTTCATCTACTTTTACTGTATCAATTTTTTTACCTCTTCTAATAATAGTACAGTAATCCGCTGATTGTTTTATTTCTTTCAATTTATGGGTTATTATTATAATGGTTTTTCCTTGTTCAGTTAAATTTTTCATAATTTGAATTATCTCTTCTATTTCTTGTGGGGTTAATACTGCTGTAGGTTCATCTAATATAAGTATATCTGCCCCTCTGTATAAAGCCTTAAGAATTTCTACTCTTTGCTGCATTCCTACAGATATGTCTTCAATTTTTGCATCTGGTTCTACATGAAGACCATATTTTTTAGATAATTCTTTTACTTCTTTTGTAGCCTTATCAATATCTATAACTCCAAAATTATTTGTTGACTCCATACCTAATATTATATTTTCCACTACTGTAAATTTATCTACCAACATAAAATGTTGATGAACCATACCTATACCATTCTTAATAGCCACATTTGGATTTGTTATTTCTACTTTTTTTCCATTGATGAAAATCTCTCCATCAGTCGGTTCATACAAACCATACAAAACATTCATCAATGTAGTTTTTCCAGCCCCATTTTCTCCTAATAACGCATGGATCTCACCTTTATGGACTATTAGATCTATGTTTTCGTTTGCAACAAAATCTCCAAACTTCTTAGTAATATTCTTCATTTCTATAACTTTGTTATGGAAGTCTATGTTTTTCAATAGGGCCCCTCCTATCTATTCTAGTTTTAAGCAGCTCAGACTTCTTCTGAGCTGCTTAATTTATGCTTTACTATTGTTTTTTATAGGTTATCCATGTATTCTTCATAAGTTTCTTCGTTGAATGGTACATCGATTTCCTCGTCTATAATCAATTGTTTCAATTCTTCCACTTCATTAAGTATGTCTTCTGGTACATGCATATCTGATGTTGGTGCAATATCTACTGCTCCACCATCTGCAAGACCGTAAGTGATAGTTTCACCAGCTGGGAAATTGCCCTCTTGTAAAGCTTTAACTACGTTATAAACGCCAACATCTACACGTTTCATAGCTGATGTTAATACATGGTCCGGCGCAAGATAGTTTTGATCTCTATCTACACCTATTGCCCATTTATCTTGTTCTTTGGCTGCTTCTATAACTCCACCACCAACGTCTCCTGCTGCATGGAATACAATATCTGCTCCTTGTTGATACATTTGTGTTGCAATAGCTTTACCTTTTGCAACATCAGAAAAGGATTCAGCATATTGATTTAAAACTTCGATTTCTTTGCCTAGTTCTTTTGCTGCATATTGAACCCCAGCTTGGAATCCATAATCAAATCCCCAGATAATATCTCCTGCTATACCACCAACAAAGCCCACTTTATTAGTTTCAGTCATTTTACCTGCAATATATCCAACTAAAAAGGATGGTTGCTCAGCTTTAAACATAACTCCTACTACATTGTCTGGAGTATCGTCTCCATAGCTGTGATCAACAATAGCATATAATTGATCTGGGTTAGCTACTGCTGCATCCATTACAGCATCAGACAATTTAAATCCTATACCCCATATAAGATCATTATCTGCGTCTAATAATGTTTCAAAGTTTGGTGCAAAGTCTGCGTCTTGTTGTGATTCTACATAGTCAACTTTTACTCCTAAATCCTTTTCAGCTTTCTCTAAGCCTTCCCAAGCTGATTGGTTAAAGGATTGGTCATGCACTCCACCTTCATCAGTAACCATTGCAATTTTCAATGGTTCTTCTTCTGGTGTCTCATCTGCACCTTCTGACTCATCTACTTCCGTTGGTTCTTCTGGTTCATCTGGTGTTTCGGATTGTGAACATCCCACAACAGCAAAAACCAAAATACCTATTAGCATTAATGCTAACAATCTTCTCTTCAATTTAAACTCCCCTTTCTTATTTTGTTATAGCTATTAATACAAATACCCATATATATATAAGATATTCTGAATAACTTATATATATATTCTCCATTTTAAAAAATTAGATATTTTTGGAAAGGTATTAACATAAATATTATATAATACAATATGTCTTTTATCAATGTAAAAAGTCCACAATAAAACAAGATAAAAAAACACTCCAAGCTTCCTTGGAGTCTTGGAGTGTTTTAACAAGGGTCGGAATCTCCTGCTACATATCCTGCTTTGGATAGTATTTCTATAGATTTCGTTAGTTTCTCTTCATTGACCATAACAATCGGTCCTGTACATCCCATTCCAGATTCAGCATAAATACCTTCTTTCCATAGAACCCTTACTGCATCTTCTAAGTCCATAATATCTATGCCTGAAATGGTACCAGTTACTGTTTCAGATGGTGGTGCTACAACTTCTTCATCGTCATCTTCTGATTTTTTAGTATCTTTTGTTAATCCTTTTAATAGATCCTTAAGACCTGCTTTATTTGCTTTTTCAAATTCAGCTTTTGCTATTTCTTTAACATTACCTTTTACTAAACTAGCACCATAACTTATAGCATTAGCAACAACGGGAATTCCAGAAGCTCTCGAAAGAATTAATACTAATCTATCATAATCTTCTCCAATTCCTGGTCCATATCCATACCCTAAGGATTCATAACTTCCACCAGTTGTATAAGATGAAAATACTTTCATTAGTATATTTCCTGTCAATGTATCCGTCACCATTACATCTGGTACTCCGGCAAGTAAGTCATTACCTCTCATAACACTACCGCCATCTGCTCTCATGGATTCAGTAAGATTAATCTTATATCCATTACTATTCAATTCATTAAAAGCTCTCTCTACCTGTCTTGCTCCATCTACATTTAATATTCCAACAGTTGGATTTTCAATTCCCATGGCCTTTGCAGTTATAATACCACTAATTCCATTTTTGACCATGGCTTCAACTCTATGAGGAGATGAAGTCCCTGTAGTAGTAGCTATAATCATTTCTCTACCTTTTCCAGGAGTTACAACTCTTCCTACTGTTGAAACACCTATAGGAAAACTATAATGCATTGTTACACAAGCGCCTATTTCACCATTATCTAGCAATTCTTCCATCTTTTTATAGCCTTCTTCTTCTGATTCAGCGATTACCTGAGTCAACTTAGAATCAACTTTTGGTCCAATTAATACTACTTCTATAGAAGAATCTTTTTCTTGTGCCATTTCAGCACCTTTAACTAAATTCTCAACACCATGTTCGCTACCTAAAGTAGTTAAACCTACTTTAACTTTTTCTCCGAATTGACCAGTTTCAACTGCATCAGCTATGTCGGAAAAAACCTTACCAATCATATTTTTAACATTTTTTTCTGCCATTTTATCACCTCTAATCCTGAAGTAGATGAGAAGCAAAATCTCTCATAGCTTCAGCTACAAGTTTTCTAACTTCTTCTTCTGATACACCTTTTTCCTCATCTTCTTTCCCTGGATTCTTTTCTACTACAATTGATACTCCGTCAAATAAGTTTGTCATTCTTCCTAAGAATAAACTACCTTTCCCTACAATCATAGCCCTATTTACTTTGCCTTCTAACACATCTTCTCTAGCAAATCCTAAATAAGGTACTCCTGATGGAATATGACCTTGAGTTGGTGCCCATCCATCCATACCATGTTCTTGGATGAAATCGTTAATTTGTGATCTTTCAAGATCTTTTCTCATTACACCTAATGCACCAATCATCTTATAGTTTGCAGTTGGTACATCTCCAGCTCCAGCTGGTTTTGTTACATCTGGATTTTGCATTTCTACTGAATATTTATCTATATCAGTAATCTTTAAATCTCCTTTTTCTAATGGAGTTGTTACTAATGCACTCATTACCGCCTGTGGTGAAGAACCTGTCCCTACTGTATGTCTTCCTATTAAATCGGTTCTTAGTATTGGGTTAACACCATCATTTTCAGATATTAAAACTGCAAATCCTCCAATTACATCTTCAAGAATTGGCATATCCTTTTCAACGTGATTTTTACCATTCATACCAAGTTTAGCTGTTGAACCTCCAGCCAATACTACTACATTCTTAAAAGCTCCTGATTTAACTAAAGAAGCTGCAACTATTAGAGCATGAGTTGGCGCTGCACAGAAACCTCTAGTATCAGAACCAGTTGCATTTTTAAATCCAACCATTTCAGCAATGGCTTTTGCAAAGTTTCCTCCACCTCTTTGATTCATATCTCCACATGCTTCTTCTGAACATTCTATTACATAGTCTACATCATCAGGATTTATATCATTTTTAGCAACAAGATTCAATCCAGCTAAAACTCCTGAAGCTTTAGATACAAGGTTTTCAAATAATACATGGGCAGTTAAGTTGCTATCAACATCATGGGCTCTTTTTATGCATCCTATAACCTTACCACCAGTTATAAGTGCTTCTGCACCTTGTTCATCTATTAATTTCTCAATATCAGCTAAATCTTCTCCAGTTTTAAGTCTAGAAATTAAATCTTCTCTTTCTTTAAACAAAGGATGAGATTCTAACTTGGTTTTTACTCCTTCAGTAAATTCTTGAGTTAATTTAACTAAGTCGAATACGTCTACAATTTTAATAAGTCCAATAAATTCATCTTCTGGCATCATTTCTCCAAACTTACCAAATCTACTTGCATCCTTTAGTGAATCTTTATACCAAGGTTGTTCTTGTTTTTTTAAATCTTCTGGTTTATAATTCCCTATATAAACTTGATTTGGTAGATAATTTACTGCTTCATCAAAGCTACGTAAATGGTTTGGTAACTTTTTTAGATATTCTGAATCAGGGTTTATTACTCTTTCCGTAGATTGGGTTGTTCCATTATGGATAACCATATCTTCAGCATGGACTAAAATATAGCCAGCCCCTTTTACTACAGGATAATTCATATCTACACCTCCGTTTGTTGTGTCAATTAATTTATATTTAGTCTTAAAATGGGTGATATAATATCACCCATTTTAAGTTTTATATTAATCTTCAAATACAGTTTGATCTTCGACTTCTGTTGTTAAAGCTGCCAATGCTTTTTCTACTAGTTTTCTTCTTAAAGCCTTTTCATCTTTAGGATCTAATTTTGGATCTCCTAATGGATGAGGTATGGCAACTGTTGGAACAATTCTATTAGCACCTACTGTTAATGAAATTGGTACTACTGTACACATATGAACTACAGGTAATCCTGCACGTTCAATTTCTTTTACCATTGTTGCACCGCAACGTGTACAAGTGCCTCAGGTAGAAGTTAATATAACTGCATCTACACCATCAGCTACTAATTCTTTTCCAATTTCTTCAGCAAAAGCTTTAGCACTTGCTACAGCTGTACCATTACCTACAGTACTATAATAGTATCTATGAAGTTTACCTATCTTGCCTTCTTTTTCTAAATCTCGTAAAACGTCAACCGGTATAACTCTATCTAAATCTTCATTGGCATATACTGGGTCATATCCACCATGAGCTGTCTCACCATTTTCAGGATTTAGATCATCTATACCTTCTATATCGTATTTACCATATTTAGAAGCAGATGAAGATTCAATATGATCTGGGTTTCCTTTTGGAACTGCACCACCAGATGTTACTATAGCTATTGTAGCTTTTGTCATATCCTTAACTGCTGGATTTGGATCTACTCTATCAAAATCTGGCATTGGGAATTCAGTAACAAATTCTTCACCTTCAAGTTTTTTAAGTAGCATATCAACTGCTCTTTCTGACCCTCTTTTTTCAGTGAAGAAATTCTTTCTAATGCCTCTTGGTATATAGTGTTCTTCCTCTGGGGAACCTATATCTTCACCTTTTGCAATTTTTAAGGCTAATGGTACCATCTTCTTAACTGCATCTCTCATACCTGCAGCACTGTTTTTAGTAGAAACTATATAGACATTCTTCTTAAACATGTCTGCTCCAGGGTTTTCAATATACATTCCAGTTAAAGATGGAATCCCTAATTCATTTTGTACCGCATCAGTAATTGTACCGCAAGCAACACCGTATCTACCTGCATTAAATGCTGGTCCTGCTACAAATAAATCTGGGTTGTATTTTTTGACCATTTCTAGTATTTCAGCTTTTGCTTCTTCCATATTTTCACCAAAATAGCTATCACCACAAATAACAGTTGCAACTATTTCAGCTTCACCCTTAAATCCTGCATTCAAAGCCATACCTGGCCCTATAATTTCTTCTCTAACTTCTGGTTTATGATCAGCTTTCTCTTCTCCACCTATACCAGCGAAGAATTGATTTATATAATGGACAACTTTAATTTTCCCCATTAGTTTCCCCCCTCTCCTTTTTTTTGTTGGGAATTAATCGTTAAATTTACCGTATTCTTCTCTTATACCTTTAACTTCTTCAACTATTTCATCAACATCTAGAACCATTTCCATCATACCTATTTGTTCATCATATACACCTGAATCAACTGATTCTTTGAACTCTGGTTCAACTGCATGATAAACTCTAAGTCCTAACTGGACTCCTGCTAATGGACCTGCAAAAGTTGGGTCTCCAGCTGTAACTGTTTCAGCTGCTAATCCAGCTGCTTCAGCTTCTGCTCCACCTATTAATACGATCATGTTTTCTGCACCGTATTTTTCAGTTAAATCTTTAACCCTCTTTTGATTTTCTAAGTCCATTGCTCCTGCAGCAGTTCAGACAAAACACTCAGTAGATGAAAATACTACTTCTGCGTCTGTAGTTTTAACACATTCTTCCATAGCTGGTCCTGGTATACCATCTCTATCGCCAATTATGATAACTTTCTTGTTAGCATCAAATAACGACATCATCACACATCCTTTCTCAAAATGTTTTATTTTTTGTATTGTATTTTACTTTTTATCTCTAGAATCCTTTTGCGGACATTTTATTAAATCCTAATTCGTTTGTAGCGCCTGTTATAGCTTGAAGCTCTACTATTATGGCTTGAAGCTCTACTATTATGGTTCCATCTTCTTTAAGACTACCATCAAAACCTCCAGCTATAATATCAACAAATTGTTTATGTCCTATTATTTTGTCCATTGGAGGTAATTCTATAACCTCATTGGCATTTCCTCCAGTTACAACTGCATCAGCTAGTGGGTCTGCATCAGCTAATGATTGACTTGCTCCATCCCTACCAGCATATTCGTCAGTAATAATAACTGTTTTTATACCTTTTTGTTCTATTTTTTTACAATTCATAATCAAATCGGTATCTGGGTTTCCAAAACCTTCTTGAGATATAACAACTCCATCTAATCCAAGATATTCTGCTAATTTAGCAGTCCAGTTTGATGATCTTTCTTTATCTGCTAAATACACGTTTTCATTAGTTATTATAACTCCAAGGAAATTAATTTCCTTTCCGTGTTTAGCATATAAATCCTCAACTACTGGATTGTTCAAATGATGATAAGTTGTATTTTTATCACAAGCTGATACACAGTTACCGCTTATTATAGCTCCATCCATTATTTCTGTAGGATACATTAATGTAGGAACTATTTGTTTTGCGTCTACTCCATATACATAAGTATCATGAAGTAACCCTTGAGATTGAAGCATTTGAACATATGCTACCTTTGGTAGATCTGAATGTTTTTCTATGCTTTCAAGTAATGGTAAAGTTTCATATGTTTCTACCTTATCAGGTTTTAATTCTCTTGCTGCTTCAGCTAAATATTGAGCAGCTTTAAATCCTGCAAATCTTACAGCTCTTTCATGGTCATGTTGTTTTAGTTCATCTATAGGTTCACAGATTAATACTAAATTGTTTAATTTAGAAAATGGAGTATAATCTGCTCCGGGACCTGACATATCGATAATCCCTTCTTGGAAACCTACAATTTTACCTGTAGTAACTACTGCACAACCTTTTAGTACATTAGTTTTACCGCTACCTACAACATCAACCTTAGATAAAACTCCTGGGAAAATACCTCCTGGTCCCTCTACTTTAACTCTTGGTTCAACTACATCCTTTACAGGAGTAATTCTTACGCTTTCACCAGGTTTTGCAATTTCTACGTCTACTTCTTTTAGGTGCTCATCTTCTTTGATTAAAGCAATTAATTCTTCTTTATTAACATAAAGCACCCCACTATCAATTTTGGTTTCTTCACCAAATTGAACGTCATTAATAAGCACATGGCCTAATTCAAGACGCATATAGTTCACCTCCCCTTATTTTAGAACATATATATATTCTAACTCTAGCTAAAAGCTAGAATTAAAATCAATTAAGCATATTTTTTAACCATTTCTTCTACAGCTGATGCTGTTGCTTCAGATTCAGCTAATCTTTCTACTTCTTCGCCATCTTTATAGATGATAATAGCTGGTAATCCCATTACCTTTTGTTTTATAGCTAATCTTCTAGCTTTAGTAATGTCTAGTGAACAAAACTTGATTTTATCACCATATTTCTCTGCTAATTCATGAACATGTGGCATCAATGCTTTGCATGGTTCACAAGTTGGTCCCCAATAGTCAACTAAAACATAACCTTCTGCTTTTTGAACTTCTTCTTCAAAATTTTTTCTATCTAACTCTAACATAAGTATCCCTCCTATAATTATTTTTTAAACATCAAATACTTCATTAATATATTTTTCAGCTTGAACTGCTGCAATTGCACCATCAGCAGTAGCTGTAACAACTTGCCTTAAGGATTTAACTCTAACATCTCCAGCAGCAAATACTCCTGGTATATTAGTTTTCATATCTTCATCAGTTTCTATATACCCATTATTTAATGTAATCTTACCATTAAATAATTTTGTAGCTGGTATGAACCCAATAAATGGAAATATGCCAAAGGTTCCATCCTCTTCATCTGCAACTACTTCTGTTAATTCCCCAGTTTTAACATTTTTAACTACCATAGATTCAACTATTCCATCACCTTTTATTTCTTCTACTACTGAATCCCACAT